>JAQVLM010000039.1 GCA_028704125.1 Opitutales bacterium | reverse complement strand
AGAATATCGGACGCAAGGGCTTGGCCAACATCACATTCCCGGTCTCGCGGGATGACGTCGACCGTGCCGAGCTGGCCGTGCGCAAGGCCTTTGCAGATAAAAACCAGCCTGACTTTGTAACCGCCACCGACATCGCAAAGCTATCCGTGGTCGGAGTCGGCATGCGTTCCCAACCCGGTGCGGCAGCCAAGCTTTTCGAGGCCTTGGCCAAATCCTCCATCAACGTGAACCTGATCGGAACATCGGAAATCAAGATCTCGGTTGCGATCGATCCGGACAAAGCCGATCAAGCGGTTCGGGTGGTGCATGATGCCTTCGACCTTGGCAAATAAGGCAAGGAATTTGTCAGATCCCATATTCTGCTGCGGGAACGGATCCCGCAGCACAACACAACGCTCGGTTTCATGAAATACATCAGCACCAGAGGTCATGGAGGCATTGTGAGTTTCTCGGATGCAGTCGCACACGGGCTTACATCCGATGGCGGACTTTTCCTGCCGGAAAAGTTGCCGGACATCACACCCTACCTCAAGGAATGGGAGACCCTCTCCTATCCGGATCTCTGCTTCTCTTTTCTGAAACTCTTTGCGGATGACCTTCCGGAAGCATCCCTGCGCGCGTGTGTCGATGGAGCCTATTCCACCTTTGACCACCCCGACATCGCGCCTGTCCGCCAACTCAAGCCCAACCTCTGGACCTGCGAGCTGTTCCATGGACCAACCCTGGCGTTCAAGGACTTTGCGCTTCAACTGCTCGGGCGACTCTATGCACTTCAGATCGAACGCACCGGGGTTCCCATTACCGTTCTCGGAGCAACATCCGGCGACACCGGCGCTGCGGCAATCCATGGGTTGATGGGCCTTCCAGGCATCCGGATCTTCATCCTCTATCCCGATGGCAAGGTTGCCCCGCTGCAGGAACGTCAAATGACCTGCACCGGTTCATCCAGCGTTTTCCCCATCGCCATTGACGGATCATTCGATGACGCCCAGCGGTGGGTCAAGGACCTCTTCGGAGACCTCGAATTCAAGGAGCGCTATCATCTCTCGGCGATCAACTCGATCAATCTCGCACGGGTGCTCGCCCAATGCGTCTACTACATCCATGCCTGGTTCCGCCTGCCGGCTTCTGCCCGGAAAGATCTGGAGGTTGTGGTTCCCACCGGCAACTTTGGAAACATCCTGGCCGGTTGGATGCTCACCGGTATGGGACTGCCCATTCCCCATTTCCGGATCGCGACCAACCAGAATGACATTCTTTTCCGCCTCTTTGAGACCGGCGAATACCGTGTCGGCGCCGTCGATCCCAGCCTTGCGCCCTCCATGGACATTCAGGTCGCGTCCAATTTCGAACGCTTCCTCTACTATCAATTGAATGGCGATCCGGTCCGCCTCACCGAAACCATGAAGACATTCCGGAACACCGGAACCGTTGACCTGGAGGGACTCGACCGCTCCCGTTTCTCCGCATCACGCGCTTCCGATGCCGATATTCTCGCGACCATTCGCAGCGTTCATACCGAAACCGGCTACGTCGTCGATCCCCACACCGCCTGCGGATTTCATGGGATCCACGCCAGCCGACCCACTTTGGTGATGTCCACCGCACACCCGGCAAAGTTCCCGATGGCCATCCAGCAGGCAATCGGGGTTGAGGTAACCCACCCCACCCTCGAAAAACTCAAAACCATTCAGGATACCCGTTTCACGATGGGGTCAAATCCATCGGAATTAAGAAGCTTCATCGATTCCCGACTGAAACACACCTGAAGTAACCCGTTTCCAACGCATACGTATCCGCCACAGCTCCAAGAGTGACGGATAAATCAGAATGATGAACACGAATACGGTATGACTTGGGGTCCTTCTCATCCGTGTCTATCAGTGTACATCAGCGGTTGAATTTCTTTTCCTCTTTCACAACATGCTGGCGAGGCCGCAGCCCGATGTCATTCGACGAAGCTCATGATCAAGACCATTCGTCGTGGGCAAAGACCATCCAGCAAGTGCAGTGAGCGATGTTGAATACAAAGACTGCATTAACAACGTTCGTCCGATGCGCTCACTAAGATCCGCTCCGCGGACCACGATGCCCTGAGCTGAGTCGAAGGGCACAGATTGTTTGAATAGGAAGATTGGTCTCTCACGGAGGCGCGAAAGCACTAAGGGAAGATGGATTGGAACCATTCCCCGGTAGCGGAATACGTGAGTGTTCCGGAGAAGAGTGATCATGAGGCCACGCGCGGGATTGGAACCAAGACGGAACGCTTACGCGTCCCGCTACGTGAAGAGAAGTGTCCACATCGTATCATTCCCTCGCATTTCCACCGGTAGCGGAAAGTGTGCGCTTTCCGATATTCGAGTTTCCTTAGGGTCGGGCGTCAGCCTGACGAAAGATTGAAGGAGAGGTCGCACGCAAAGCAACTGTGTCGTCATGCAAGCGAAAATTGATTTATTTTGAGCAAAGATTGCATGTGGATGAGGGTCTTCCGCATGGCGGCCACGATGGCGCATTTGTAGGGCTTACCCCGAGATCTGAATATAGTACACTGGCCTGAGCACGATGCGTGGGTAAGATTTCAATCTGTCTTCACTGAGGTTTTCAAAGGCAGGCGATCATTCCAGACCCTGTTTGAGCGCCTGATATATTAGCAGTTTTTCATCATCATAAACGCTGGGATAACCTCCCATCCGTGATCGAACTAGGGCGGGATCGGAAGCCATATAGACGATGATGTGCTGCAGATTTCCCTGGTAAGCTTCGATTCGGGTGTTGAGCCACTCGAGGTCGATATCTCCGCGGAACCAGATAACTTCTCCGTATTGCTGCTGCAGTGCGTAGAGGATGGCGGGTTCGTAAACCGGCAGGGTATTCCTGCGTACCATTGTTTCGTCGAGTAATCCAAGTTTGGCTGCGACGATGTCCCTGCGACTTTCGCCCAGGTATTCGTTGAGTTCGAATGGGCCATCACGGTCCACCAACACGAGACTCCATCCGTATGGCTGAAGTAGGCCCTGCGAAGTTGCTGCGAGTTCGCTGTACCGATTGCGCGTGTTGGGAGTAAGCCAATAGTTGCAGAGGTATAGGAAGGAACCCAAAAGAAAGGAAGTGATCGCGATGGCTGCGGTTACTTTGTTGGCGTGGGTTCGTGCGGTTTCCAATAGCCATTGCATACCACCACCGGAAGCAAGAGCTACGAATGGCACAAGGATGAGGGAATAATAGTCGTGTGGACGGTTGATGTTGGCAAAAAGCAGGTAGTAGATGCATGGCAGAAGAGCAAAGACCCACCAATGCATGCGGTTGTTGGGAGTATTCCCCCGCAACCAGATCCAACCTAGCATGGTGAACAGGAGAGCGATAGGAGTTTGGATGTAGAAGAGATAACGAAGCGTGATCGTGATGTAAAAGGATGGGTTACGTAATGCCGACCAACCCAGATGCGAGGTAACATCCTGCCCGCTGGAAAGCAGGCTCGATGCATTGAGCCAGCCAATCATAACGACCAGCGCAAATGTTAATGGAATCCAAACCGCCTTGCGATGATTCAGCCATCCCGCAAACCCGCACCACATGGATTTTTCTTTGATGAGAGCTGTGCTGAACTCGGCCATGACCATAAGCGCAAGTGGGAGTAGGTAGAGCGGTTTAATCAGGACGGAGACAACCAAGGCGGCGAAGAAGGGCCACACCCAACGAAACGAAGCGTGAGGCTTGGTGAGGTGGAGGTAAGCGTTGGTCGCCACCAGCACCGCTAAAACGGCGGTTGGATCGGTGAGCGTGGAGACATGATACATGAGGTTGAGCGGAGTGATAAGGAAAGCAAAGGCTACAATTAAAGCAGCGGAGCTGTCGTAATAGTGCCGTGCTATGCCATACAGCACCCCTGCCGAGAGGAGTCCGATCAGCAAATTGAGGATGCGGGTGACGACCAAGGGCTCTTGTTTGAGAAAATTACTGAGGCTTGCTGCAATGGCTTGAAACAGAGGAAATTCAAGCAAGAGGTGCCCTGGGTAAGCCATGTAGTTGGTTCGAGGACGCAAGAGGTCGACCCCTTGGTTGGCGTAGGCTTCGATTGTTGAGAGCGTCTGCAACTGTCGGAAGAGATGACTGCCAACAAACGGCTCAGTCAGCAGAGGAAGGCGTGGCACAATAGCAATCCCAGAAAGCAGGAGAATGCAAACGAGAAGAAACCAGTGTGGTTTTGAGAATGTTTGATGCATGTTCAAATGAAGAGATGACAGGGAAACGTCGCAGGAAACAAAAGATGACATGGGGTGAGTTGTCAGAAGAACCGGAACGGACCAGACTGACGATTAATGAAAAACAGACCCACCCACATGTCACAAGAACAAGGTAACAATGCGATCGGTATACTCAAGGTAGGAATCGACATGCGCAGCGAGACGTATGTCGTAGTGGTGCAGGAAGACGCCCTGCCGTTGAAGAGTCCTCAACGTTTCAGTCCGGAAGTTTTTCTCACCTGGATTGGCGTCAAAAGGCGAAAGCCCAGCGCATAGTGAGTTGTTACGAGGCGGGATGCTTCGGCTATGTTGCGCACCGTCGTCTGGAAAAGATGGGAATCGAGAATCTGGTGACAAGACCGCGCGACTGGGACGAGTATGCTCAAAAGGTAAAAACCGACGCCCGCGATGACCGGGAGTTGTGTGGATGCCTGGATCGGTATCTTGCGGGTAATACCCGTGCGCTCAGCGTGGTGCGCGTGCCCAGCGAAGAACAGGAGCGTGAGCGCAGTAAGAGCCGTCAGCGAGATACGCTGAAGAAGGAACGTAAACTGCAGTTCATACGGGGTGTAGTGAGGTGATTTGCAGTGTCTTAAAACCTGAAATCGATGCGGATGTTCTATACGGCCATCCACAAACGAAGGCAAAAAGCGCGAACTCGATCGACATGGGACAGGTTCTACCGGCTTCAGGCTCAATGGCTCCCCAGACCCAGACTCAGCAATCCCTATTCCAATCATAGATTCGACGCAAAATACTAGAGGGCATGAGCCGTATGCGGTAGCTCCGCACGTACGGATCTACGCGGAGATGACTTGCGAGTAAAATTCGCAAATCCTTCTACCGCAACAAGTATTCATGTATTTCCTGGAGGATACTCCAGAACTTGCAGAGGCTCTTTCGTCGATGCAGACTAACCAGACTCCGGACGTAGGACGGAGTTCCGACATGTGGGTTATGGATAAACAAGTGGAGGAATGAACTGGGTAATGATTCAGGCGGGGTTCAGAATGGCAATTTTGCTTCCGGAGGCAAGCAAATGCGATAGCCAGTCGGCCTAGACGAAAGAACATCCGGTCTATCGACCTGAATGACAAGCGCGTCCGTATTGCCGAATCGAGGGTCGGAACACTCACGTGTTCCGCTACGGGGAGAATTCATCCGATCCATCTTCCTTGGAGTCTTCAGGTCTTGCGTGTCCTCCATAGCTCGAAAAGCATCGGGGGAAGTGCGGATCCGGCTTGCTGGATCAAACTGGCGTGAGACATATCTTCTTCGATCCTGTCGATCCTGTCCCAAAAGAGTTCTATTCACCACTTTCGAGCCGAAGGCGACACTCAAGCGACAGCGCGAAGCAAAGGACTCGAAGGGCACGAAGAAATATCAGCCATCTCCCCCCCTTTCGTGATCTCTGCCGCTCTCTGTGGAAAAATTCTTCTTCGAACCTGCAGCCCTTCGACTCCGCTCAGGGCATCGTCGTCCGCGCAGCGGATCTTATTGAGCCCAACGGGCAAAGGTTGTCGAAGAAGTTTGAAGCGCTATTTGATCGCTACCATGCTCATAATTGATGAAGTTGCATTCTGCACGGCCATGCCGTAGGATCATCTGACCATAAGGGCAAAAGGAGTATTTTCTGTCGTTTTCAAAATTTCCGGGATTCCAGAACGCTTCGGTCCAGATGGTCTTTAACGTTAGAGAGGAAGGTCCCTAACATCTCCGATGGCCCGATCTTGATGTGGATCTCGCTCGATTCAATCAAATGCCCAAGCGATTTCCCAATGGTATACGAGGCATCTGGAACCTACAGCCAATCGACCCCTTCCGCTGAGTAAGCGGCAATCCATCGCTTCACCTGCTCCAATCTTTTGGTCTTTTTCAGTTCAGGTGACAGCTTTCCTGACATAGGGGGGGACCGTTGCAGCAAAAATCCCGCTGATCTGAATTTACTTCCCGGAATCAAGACCAAGGTTTTCCTCCCACAAAAAGAAAGCCCGGCTGGCATGCTGACCAGTCCGGGCTTAATCAAAAAGCAATGGATTCTAGATCACTTCTCGGCTGCAGGGTTTGCCACACGGTCATACATCGAGTGCAAACGGCGCTTGTAGTTCACCGAGCGAACCTGATAATCGATATCATAGCGCACCTCGATGCTCAGCTTTTCGAGCTGTTTTTGGCGCTCAATTGCGGCATCGCGTTCCGCATTTGCCTGACTCAACTCCCGGCGGATCTGCTCCACCTCAGCCCTCTGGCGAGTGAGGGAAGTCTGCAACTCAGCCAACAATCCACTGTCAGAGGACGACACATTCTTTTCCTCCATCTCCTTCTCGAGGGCTGCGGTCAATACGGACTGTCCTTCCTCGATATCTGAGGCCGTCGCTTCGAGGTCATTCAACAAAGCTTGCAACTGGGCGGAATCCACCTGCGCTCCAGAGTCTTCCAACAGGCTCTTGAGCGCATTCAGCAAAGAACGCTGCTTCTCAGCGTTCTGCTGCAAATCGCTGACGGCCTGTCCCACCTTCGAAGAGCGGGAATAGCGTCCACTCTTTACCAGCTGATCCACAATCGTGTTCACGCTGCCTTCACCTTCAGATAGTTTGGATTCGAAACTGCTCACCAGTCCGGCCAATTGACTCTTGGCCACTGGCTGCCCAGACGCCAACAGGTCCCGCATCGAGTCAATCTCAGACTGCTGACCCCTCAATGCGGCACGCATGGACTCAAAACTGGATGCCGCCGGGATGCCATATGTGGACTCGCCAGATGCCAAACGAGAGCGCAACGCCTCCTCACGGTTCTCGGCAATCCGGATACCTTCCTCGAGATCCGAAAGAGTCTTTTCCAATGCCTGAGAACGTTCTTCCGCCTCAACCTTTGCCTTTTCTTCGGCTTCCAGTTTCGCGTTCAGATCCTCGATCATCGCCGCCTTTTCCTCGGCATCCTTTTGCGCCTTTTCCTCGGCCAAACGCATGGCTTCTTCGGTCTTCTTGAGCGAATCGGCCAATTCAGCCGCCTCAGCAGCGGAATCTTCGGCTTCCTTCTTCACGGCCTCATACTGGGTTTTCAGCTCCTTTTCCCGTTCCTCAGCAGAACGCCTGTGCTGCTCCGCCGAACTGCGCGTCGAGAGCCAACTGAAAAGCGAAAAACCAGCCAAACCCAGCAAAATAACAATAATGACAAGCGGGATGACGGCCAAGCCTCGGTCTGCGTGAGAATGTTTCATATAGTCAGGGAAAAGTCGTGGTGTGTTCCTTTTTGAAGACGGGTAAAAGGATGGTTTCCCCAGTGGACATGTCAAACGCTTTCGAATCGCTTTTCGATTTGAAAACCCGCTGAGACTGAACACACTCTGGAATACTCATGGGCGAACACCCGGAAAACACCTCCACACAGCACAAGTTGAAACCGTCTTTATCCATTCCATCTGTCCTCTTTGTTTGCATGGGCAACATCTGCCGTTCCCCCGCAGCCGAAGCGATCTGGCTTCACAAAGTGAAAGAAGCAACCGGCTCATCCGACTTCGATTGTGATTCGGCCGGCACAATATCGTACCATGCGGGAGAAAAGGCGGACCACCGGATGCGGCAGGCGCTCGCCAACCGCGGATACTTCAGTGTTAGCACCGCCCGCCAGATTCAGGCAGCCGATGTGCAACGTTTTGACCACATTCTCGCAATGGATCGATCCAATGTGGAAATGATCTACCAGATGTTCGGCCCCGATCCGGTTCTTCAATCCAAACTCCACCTGTTCTGTGACTTTGCGGGAATGCAACACCGGAGGGATATTCCCGATCCCTACTATGGAGGTCTTCACGGATTCACCATGGTCATCGATCTTCTCGAACGCGGATGCGACCAGATCATGGATCGACTCAGTATCTGCCCCGCAACCCGCTGATGCTCCCATGCGCTTCTCCATCCATCCACTGAACATGAAATCCTTCGCAACTTTCATGGTTGCGGTTCTCCTGTGCTTCGCATGGACGCGCCTTCCAGCCGATGAAACTGCGACGGAAACCCTGCAGCGCGCGGGTCCGGTTGTGGTGCAGGATCCCCAGGGGAACCTGCATGGAGACTCCGAACGCACCTGGATCGATCTGACCTCCATCACACTATCCATTTCCTCAGGCACCGCCATCCTGGATGTCGAGGTGGCGAGCCCGTTTCCGGCTGCCTCCCAGATGCCTGGGCTCAGCGCCGACCTGATGCTTCATCTCCTCAGTGACTCAGGACAGGATCCGCTCGATCCCGCCCTGCTTCAACAACTGATCCGGTTCAACTACTCGAAAGAAGGATGGGCCCCCGTTTCCATACTCGATAAAGACCCATCTTCGGTTTCCCTGATCCCGATCCGGATCACCAGCCACGGGAATAGCGTATCATTTCAGTTTCCAGCCGGGCTGATCCAGGAATACTCCCATTGGGCCGTTTCCACTTCCACCGCCTGCGCTCCAAAATGGAGACCGCTTACCCACAACCCGCCCACCCCGGCTACGGCACTACCGGAAATCGACGACGATCCGAACTGAATCCCGGATAACCGGATAAACCGCTATCCGGACTGGGAGCCGGCGTCGCCCCTCTGCTATCTCATTCCGGTACACACAAGTCCAACATGATCGGGCATCATTCCGTCCGGCGATTACACCGAAGCTTCGTTCGCCGGCATTCGACCCCTGTCGTGACCCTGTCATGACTGCGGCGCGAAAAATGCTGTTTTTTCTAAAAAGGCACTTGAAATTGGAATAATTCCAATTATCAGTTCAGGCATTAAAAGAAATTGAGACTTGAACGCAATTAGCACAAGATGATGCTTCCAACACAGGCAAAACAAACCCTCGAATCCGCTCTGGCGGAGCATGGGTTGCGCTCGACCCGCCAGAGGGAGTGTGTTTTTGCCGTCGTTGCCGCTTCGATGGATCATCCAACCGCGGATGCCATCTACAGTCGCGTCAGGGAGTCATTGCCGGGCATTTCGCTTGCAACCGTGTACAACACACTCGAAACCCTCGTCTCATGCGGATTGGTCCGGCAGGTAAACTTCGAACGCGAGCCTTCAAGGTATTGCCCCTTGTCCGAGCCGGGAAAGCATCATGCTCATTTTCACTGCACCCGGAGCGGAAAAGTATTCGATGTGCATCTTCCGGAATCTTTCATGAAAGACTTGGAGGCATTGCTTCCCCCGATGTTCCGTATCGATAAGGTGGATTTGTGCATCAGCGGACAAAACCGTGGGGAAAACCCATCCGGACATGTGGAGCCGGACTGACCCGCCGTTCAGCATTTATCAAAATAACACCAAGCATTTAAAACCAAGAAACTTATGGCGAACCAACTCGAAATCAGAAACCTCAACGTCACCATTGGAGACAAGCCGATCCTGAAAGATTTCTCGCTCTCCATTCCCAAAGGAGAAGTCCACGCCCTCATGGGTCCAAACGGCACTGGCAAAAGCACCCTCGCCAAGGTGATTGCCGGGCACGAGGACTACACGGTTCAATCCGGCGAGGTATTGGTGGATGGTGTGAATATCATCGGAATGGAGCCTGACGAAATCGCCAGAAGCGGAGTGTTTCTGGCCTTCCAGTATCCTCTCGAGATCCCGGGTGTGAGCATTGCGAACTTCGTGCGTGCCGCGCTTCAAGCCCGTATGGAGGAAGGGGAAACCTTCAATGCACCGGCCTATTACAGGAGCCTTTACGAAAAGATGGATCTGCTGCAGATCGACCGGAAATTCACAGCCCGATCTGTCAATGAAGGGTTTTCGGGTGGCGAGAAGAAGCGCTGCGAGATCCTCCAGATGGCCATGCTCGATCCCAAATACTGCATCATGGATGAAACCGATAGCGGACTCGACATCGATGCCCTCAAAATTGTGGCCAATGGCGTGAACCTCATGCGTAGCCCCGACCGTGCATTTCTCGTGATCACCCACTATCAACGCCTCCTCGATTACATCATTCCGGACAAGGTTCACGTGATGTGGGATGGGCGGATCGTTCAATCCGGAAACAAGGATCTCGCGCTTGAACTCGAAAGCAAGGGCTACAATTGGGTGAAGGAAGAGCTCGCCACCGCCTGAAACCCGGCATCCATGGATGTCCCTGATTCCAACAGAACAGGGGCCTCCGATCATCGAAACCAACTGACGAAAGAACTGCCATGGTTCAGCATACTCCCATCGAAGTAGATAGAGAAAAAGGCAATTTCAGCTACAAGACCCATTACGAATACGACGCAGGTGTCGGCCTCAACGAGGGCGTCATCAACTACATTGCGGACGTGAAAGGCGAAGACGATTGGATCCGGCAATTCAGGCTGAAGGCACTCGACGTGTTCAACCGCCGCGCGATGCCGACCCACTGGGCGACAAAAGACCTCGAGAATATCGATTTCGCCAAAATCCGTTACTACCTGTCCAAAGGCCAGATACCGAAGCGCACATGGGAAGAGGTGCCCGACGAGATCAAGCAAACTTTCGAGCGCCTGGGGATTCCGGAACAGGAGCGCAAGTTCCTCGCCGGGGTGGAAGCCCAGTTCGATAGCGAAGCGGCCTATTCCAACATAAAAACCGATTTGGAAAAGCAGGGTGTGATCTTCCTCGGTCCAAACGAAGGACTGAAGGAATACCCGGATGTTTTCAGGAAGTGGTTTGGCAAGATCATTCCGACTAACGACAACAAGTTTTCGGCCCTCAACAGTGCGGTCTTCAGTGGCGGTAGTTTTATCTACGTTCCTCCGGGGGTAAAAGTGGCACAGCCACTTCAGGCGTATTTCCGCATCAACGCGGAAAGCTTCGGCCAATTTGAACGGACCCTCATCATTGCAGATGAGGGATCGGAAGTCACCTACATGGAAGGCTGCACTGCACCGCAGTTTGAAACCAGCACCATCCACAGTGCCGTCGTTGAGTTGGTTGCCATGAAAAGTGCCAAGATTCAGTACATCACGGTTCAGAACTGGTCCAACAACGTCTTCAATCTGGTTACGAAACGGGGGCTGGCCCACGAAGAGTCCGAAATCCGCTGGATCGACTGCAACATCGGCTCGCGTCTCACCATGAAGTATCCCGCCGTGGTCCTCAATGGCCGCAAAGCCAGAGGGGAAGTGCTCTCGATTGCACTTGCCAATGACGGGCAACACCAGGACACGGGCGCTAAGATGATCCACAACGCCGACGAAACCTCGAGTAACATCATCTCAAAGAGTATTTCCATCGGCAACGGGCGCTCGTCCTATCGCGGATTGGTTCACATACCCGATCACCTCCGTGGATGCAAAAACAACACGGAATGTGATGCCTTGCTCATCAACACGAACAGCCGGACCGACACCTTCCCGGCCATCACCGTGCGCGGAAATGGCAACTCGGTTCAGCATGAGGCAAGTGTATCCAAACTCAGTGCCGAACAGATCTTCTATATGATGCAGCGCGGACTTTCCGAAGGCGAGGCCATGAGCCTGAGCGTCAACGGATTCGTAAATGATCTCATGAAACACTTCCCGATGGAATACAGCGTCGAGCTCAAACGCCTCATCGATCTCGAAATGGAGGGATCCGTGGGTTGACCCGCCGGATCCATTCACAGCCACCCAACATTGTTTTTGCACCATGCCCACAGCATTACAGACCAAACACCTGCCAATGGCTTCCCTCGGTGACGATGCCCAGCTCATCGCCTACCGCGAATCCTTGTCCGGATCGATCCCTTGGCTCGACGCGAAACGCGCCGAAGCATGGGATGCATACCAGAGCCTCCCCATGCCAACCCGCAAGGACGAGAAATGGAGGTTTGCATCCCGCATGGCCTTTGATCTTGCAAACTTCCGGATCACCGACGCACCGGACGGCTCCACCCGTCAACGGGCAATCGACGCCTCCAACCTGATGCGGCAAGTCAGCGGCCGGATGGTATTCACCGACAACCATCTCGCCTCATTTGA
>JAQVLM010000466.1 GCA_028704125.1 Opitutales bacterium | reverse complement strand
CACGGAATCCTGCAGACTCAACGTCAGCTCGGTTGCGACATCCGTCGGTACCTTGTAGAATCCGGTGAGCGTGGCGAATGTTTCCGCCAGGGCGTGGGCATTCGTGAAGGGGTGCATGGATTCTTCAATTGCAGCGAAGCAAACCTCGTGTTCGGGGTGCGACTCCAACACGGCTCCCACCATGATTCCAGTATCCAGGAAAGTCATCGGGTGTAATGGCGGGATTGTTCAACAGCCTCCTCAATCGGTGTGGCTGGCACGGCACCCGTCCAGACCTTGAGTTTGCCACGTTTGACGATAGACCCGGAGGTGTTGGCTTCCATTTCCAAGACGATGCGCCCCGGCGTCGCCGACACGATCAGTTTTTGTCTCCGGGGAATACCGGCAGCCCTCCGCAGTTCCCTCGAAAGTACGATCCGGTTCGAAGCGTCAAGTGCTACCGTAGTTTTCATGGCATGACTATGTCACGATCATGGCGCGTTTGCAAGCTTTGCCATTGCTTCAACTATTTCAACGCCACGGAGGACTCGTGCCTCCCCACAAGGCTTTTGTGGAAGATGAGGGTTAACAACGAAATGCACGAAAACCACGAACGGAAAACAATATTCAACCACTGATGCACACTGATAGACACTGATGGGAATGCATTTCCATGTTGTTCTTCCCTTTGTGGGCTCTGTGCCTTTGTGAGAGAATCTTCTCCAATCCTGTGGATCCTGTTAATGATGTCAAAAAAGGGGTTCATCTTGCCACAGAAACACTCAAAAGATAAACCCTACCCGGACTTGCTCAGACAGAAAAACGTGCTTACGGTATCCATCAGGTGGTGGAACGTTTCGGACGTTAGGGCGCCGGGGTTCAGTCATCGGGTCGCCATCACCTCCGGGTCATCGGGCAGGGGACTGATTATCCCTGTGCGTTTCGGACGTTAGGCTAGGGGATCGGGTTCTTATTTTGCAGGGCTCAGCTCCCTGAATGTGTGGAACAACCTCCCTCCGTCCTCCTTGCCAATAATCCACACCTTAGGCCTCTCTTTCGCGGTCGAAGCGGGTGCTCCTTTTATAGCTTGCCGGATTCCGCCGGATACTGTGTTTATACAAACATGCCGGATACCCCATCTGTCACTCTGGAATCTATCGAGGTCTTCATCAGCAAGTGGGAGAAGACCGGCGGCTCTGAGCGGGCCAACTACCAATCCTTCCTCTTCGAGCTGTGCGATGTGCTTGAGGTTCCGCGCCCGGATGGAGCGTCGGGTGATCCCCGTTTTGATGCCTACGTTTTTGAGCGGTCCATCATTCGGAAAAAGCGGGACGGCACCCAATCGACCGTCTTTGCCGACCTATACAAGCGTGGCTGCTTCATCCTGGAGACCAAGCAGGGGGCCTTCCGCAAAGAGGAACGCTCCGCTCAAACCACCTTTCTTGAGGAAGATACTCCCACCCGCACCGGCCACGGGATCCGCGGCACCACCCAATGGGACATCGCCCTTGAAAAAGCCTACAAGCAGGCGAGTGACTACATCCACGATCTCCCCGCGTCGGAAGGACGTCCCCCGTTTCTCATGGTGTGTGACGTCGGCTACGTCATCGAGCTCTACAGCGAGTTCAGTTGCACTGGCGGAAGTTACGTTCGATTTCCAGACCCCCAGTCCCATCGCATCTACCTGCAGGATTTGCGTGAGCCAGCGATTCGGGAGCGCCTCCGCAAGGTTTGGCTCAACCCCCTCGATCTCGATCCATCCAGGCACGCAGCAAGAGTCACCCGCGAGGTCGCCAACCATCTGGCCCGCCTCGCCAAATCCCTCGAAGAAGACGGACACACGCCCGATGCGATCGCCCTTTTTCTCCAACGCTGCCTGTTCACCATGTTCGCCGAGGACATTGGCCTGCTCCCCTCGGATGCCTTTACCCAGAAGCTCCTCCAACTCAAGGAGCATCCGGAAGGCTTCGCCAGCACCATCCGCTCACTCTGGCGCGAGATGGCCAGTCCCGATGGCTGGTCAACCGTGCTGACTCAACCCATTGCCTATT
Source organism: Opitutales bacterium (assembly GCA_028704125.1). GTDB lineage: Bacteria > Verrucomicrobiota > Verrucomicrobiia > Opitutales > JAFGAQ01 > JAFGAQ01. Next base: position 996 of record JAQVLM010000466.1, on the reverse strand, counting down.
TCAACGGTGGGCTCTTCGAAAATGCTGAAGCCCTTCCGCTCAGCTCACAACAGATCGCGCTGCTCGTCGGCTCCGCCAAGCCGGACTGGTCCGAGGTCGAGCCCGCCATTTTCGGCACCCTCCTCGAGCGCGCCCTCCGGCCTGAGGACCGCCACAAACTCGGTGCACACTACACGCCCCGCAGCTACGTGGAGCGCCTCGTCAAACCTACCATCATTGATCCTTTGCGCGACCGTTGGGACAACGTCAAAAAAGCCGCCGCCCAATTGCGCAACACCGGCGACCTGCCCAAGGCGCTGAAGGAAATCCGGGATTTTCACCGCTACCTCTGCCAGATCAAGGTCCTCGACCCCGCCTGCGGATCCGGAAACTTTCTCTACGTTACCCTCGAACACATGAAGCGGCTGGAAGGCGAAGTGCTCGAACTGCTCCGGTCACTAGGCGACACCGAACTGACCTTCGAGATGCAGGAGTTCAAGGTGCGTCCTCAGCAGTTCTTCGGGCTCGAAATCAACGAACGTGCCGTCGCCATCGCCCAGCTCGTGCTCTGGATCGGCTACTTCCAATGGCACAAAAAAACCACCGGCGATGCCGACACCCGCGACCGGCCGCTCCTTCCCAAACAACACACGATCCTTCACAGAGACGCCGTCCTTGACTACGACAGGGTGGAGTTACGCATGGGAGAAGACGGCAGGCCCGTCACCATCTGGGATGGCCGCACCACCAAGCCCCATCCGGTCACCCAAAAGGAAGTGCCTGACGACACCGCCCGCATTCCGGTTTTTGACTACATCAACCCCCGCCGGGCTGAATGGCCCGACGCTGATTTCATCGTAGGGAATCCACCGTTTATCGGAACCTCAAGGATGCGGTCGGCCCTTGGAGACGGCTACGCGGAATCCCTGCGCAAAGCGTGGAAAGGCGAAGTTCCCGACTCCGCCGACTTCGTCATGTATTGGTGGGACAAGGCCGCTCAGCTCCTCCGCTCCGGCA
>JAQVLM010000465.1 GCA_028704125.1 Opitutales bacterium | reverse complement strand
TCTACGCAACCTCGGGGAGTGGACGCTTCCAGCTGAGACTCCGCAGGATGCTTTGACCTACGCTCTTGACCAGGCAATGGAGTATTTTGGATGCGATGCAGGCAGCGTGATCCTGTTTGATCCAAACGACAATGACCTGAGCGTCGAAGTGTCACGTGGGCTTCCTGACGAGGAAAGGGATATCCGATTGCCCTTGGGAGGGGGAATTGCCGGTTGGGTGGCGCTCAACCAAAGACCCGCACTGGTTGAGGATGTGAGGGTGGATCCCCGTTATGTGGAGAGGCATCCGGGGGTGCTATCGGTTATGGCGGTTCCCATGCCCGGGGAAAGCATGGCGGCGGGTGTCGTGATGCTCGAAAAGGTGGTGGTCGCGGGGTTTTCGGAAGCGGATCTGGCCGATATGGAGGCTATTGTCCGCGTGCTTTCGGTCACGATTGGACGACTCTGGCGCCTCGAAAGCCTCGAGAAACGGTATGCACGCCAGGGCGCGGTCATCCGGATCGGGAGGCGGCTATCGAATCGTTTTGAGCTAGATGGTATCCTCTCCGATTTGACGCGGGAAGGCATGACCATGCTCGGGTGCCGGATGGGATCGCTCTATCTGGTCCACCGCAAATCGGACCTCTTGCGTTTGCAGGTGCTGGTGGATGAAAAGGGCCCGATTGAATACAGCGAGGAATTGGGAATCGGCGACAGCTCGCTGGGTGCGCCTGTTCTCCATCAGAAGATGGTGGAAGTGAGCAATCTGGCCAAGACCGAGGAGCACCATCTCGTCAATTTCATCCGTAGCTACGATCTGGTGGGCATGCTCTGTTGCCCGATTGTCTATGAAAACGAGGTGATTGGGGTTCTCAACGCCTACACTGACCATGCGCACCGGTTTTCGGATGATGAAAAACTGGCTTTTCGCGCCCTCGCGGATTTCGGTGCGGCTGCCATCGAAAACGCCCGACTCTACAGCCGGATTATTGAGGCAGAGGACAGTTTGCGCAGCGGTGAGCGTCTGACGGTGCTGGGGATGCTCGCGGCTGAGATAGCACATGAGATCCGGAATCCGCTCACCGTCATCAAACTGCTGGTCGAAAGTATGGAGCTGGAGGACTCGCTGGACCCGCGCATGCGCGACGACCTGCAGGTAGTCGGGGAGAAGATCAACCATTTGGGGGAAATCGTGGGGCGCGTCCTGAACTTTGGGAAAAACCAGAGCTTCATTTTCTCCAAGTGGGATCTGCTTCAGATTGTCCGGGATTCACTGCAGTTGGTGCGCTACAAGATGATGAAGAACCGGATCCGGGTGGTATTCGACACAGACTTGCGTTCGGCGCCCATTCATTGCAACCGCGGACAAATCCAACAAGTCCTGTTGAACCTCATTCTGAATGCGGATCAGGCCATGCCCGATGGCGGTTCGCTGGTGTTGAGGGTGTTAGTTGAGTCGGTGAATGGTATTCGTTGTGTCGGTGTCACTCTCAGCGACACCGGCGTGGGGATACCGGAAGAAATCCGTGCTTCAATTTTCGATTCGTTCCTGACAGACAAGCCTGAGGGAACAGGATTGGGATTGGCGATCGTGAAACGTATCCTCAAGGACCACCGGGGCGATATTGAACTCGCCGAAACATCAGGGGAGGGAACGGTTTTTCACTTCTGGATTCCAATGCAGGATTGATTCCAACCGGGACACAATAAAAGGACTGAGTCTATGCAAGACCCCAAGCCAGAGCGAAAGCAACCCATGGAAGTGATCCACGATGTGGAGGGACACCGCTTCACTGCTCCGGGTGGAGCCCGCCTTGAATACACACCGGATAGTGACCGCGTTGTATTTGATCACACCTATGTTCCGCCGGAAATGAGAGGCACGGGGGTGGCTTCTGTTTTGGCGCAGGCCGCCTTTGATCATGCCCGCGCCGCGGGTTGGAAAGTCGTGCCCGCTTGCTCTTACATCGCCACCTGGGTCAAACGACATCCAAATTACGATGATCTGGTTCAGTTCACCTGAAAATCACACCGAATCACCGCAGGGCATGAATCGGACGCCCGTCAGCTGACAACGCCGCTTCGCGCAGCGACTCGGACAGGGTCGGATGCGCATGAACAGTCCTTGCCAGATCCTCCGCGCTTCCGCCATAGGTCATGTGACCCACTGCGGATGCAATGAGCTCGGACGCTCCATGTGCGAGAATATGGACACCCAATATGCGATCATCCTTCGCGTGTGAGATGATCTTGACCATTCCCGAGGCATAGCCGCTCGCAATAGCCCGTCCATTTCCCGCAATCTGGCATCTGCCGATCCGCACCTCGCCAAAACGCGAAATGGCTTCCGCCTCGGACAATCCGACCGAAGCAACTTCCGGATCAGTGTAAATAACCGATGGGACGAGGTCCGGATGATAGGGGCTGACCAATCCTGCAAGCCGCTCCACAAATACAATCCCTTCCTCTTCCGCTTTGTGAGCCAACATCGGCCCAGTGATCACGTCCCCAATCGCATAGATGCCCGGGACATTCGTCGAGAAGCGGTCGTCCACATCAATCCGGCCCTTCGAATCGCGGGCAACTCCAACGCCCTCGAGTCCAAGACTGTCGGTAAAAGGCTTGCGGCCAACTGCAATCAAAACCTTGTCGCCGGTAAAACTCAGGGGGTCATCTCCCTTCATCGCCTCGAGGGTCACCCCATCCGGACCCACGCTTCCTCCGGTGATCCGGGTATCGGTCGAGATCCGGATACCTTGGCGCGTCAGGGTCTTCTCAAGCGCCGAGCCGATCTCCACATCTGAAGCCGGTGCAATGCGTGGCAGGAACTCCAGCACCGTGACTTCCGAACCGAGCCGGTTCCATATCGACGCCATTTCAAGCCCGATCGCACCTCCACCAATCACCAGCAACCGCGAAGGAACCGATTCAAACGACAAAGCTTCGGTGCTGCTCACCACGTGCTTCCCGTCAAAAGGCAAAAAAGGCAAAGCAACCGGCTCGGAGCCGGTGGCAATCAGGACACTTCGAGCCTCGATGATTCGTTCCCCTT
>JAQVLM010000464.1 GCA_028704125.1 Opitutales bacterium | reverse complement strand
ACCGGTTAATCAACGGTAGCCGCCTGAGCGTCCGCCACCGCCGTGTCCGCCGGAGCGTCCACCACCGCCGAAACCGCCGGAGCGTCCACCGCCGCCGAAGCCGCCGGAGCGTCCACCGCCGCCGAAACCGCCTCCGCCTCCGCCACGGCTTTCGCCCTTGGGTTCAGCTTTGTTAACGCGAATTGGGCGACCGTCGAGATCGGCGCCGTCCAGTGCCTTGATGGCATTCTGTGCTTCTTTCCAGTCTTCCATTGCCACGAATGCAACACCGCGTGAACGACCGGTTTCGCGGTCAGTCAGCAGCTTGATGTTGCCCACAGCTCCATGTTCTGAGAATGCGTCTCTCAGTTTCTGTTCGTCGGTGTCATATGACAGATTGCCTACGTAGATGTCCATTATACTCTTATCTTTCAATGCACCCCTTGATGCGTGAAGCTTTCGGATGACGAGGTGCTGCCATCTGATTGCTGTTGTTGATTATCTATCCTGACTGGAACCGAGGTCATCTGCGCCACCAACCAGAGAGAGAAAAGGATCGGGTGGTGCTCCGTGGAGCTTCCGATTGTGTTCCGTTCGCGGATGCTGAACGGGTGCTGCTTGCAGCTGTGGCTGTTCGGCCGGAGGACTGCTTGCGGCGGGAAAAGTTTCGTGTGTTTCTGCGGGGTTGTCCTTCTGACGACGGTCCGCGGGATGGTCCGGCTTGCCGGGAACGGGGTTGCCGCGGTGCCTGTCGGGGCATGGCTGCTTCCAGCTGCCCGCAAGGGAAGGGATGATCATTCACCACCGGAATTTGCTGCCGGATGAAGCGTTCAATGCCCCGCAGAAGGGTATCATCTCCCTCGGATACAAAAGAATAGGCGCGCCCGGTTGCTCCTGCGCGGGCGGTGCGTCCGACCCGGTGGACGTAGCTGTCTCCTTCTTTGGGGAGATCATAATTGATGACCAGATCGATGCCTTTCACATCGAGTCCGCGTGCCGCGACATCGGTCGCCACGAGCGTGCCGCCCGAATCCTTGCGAAACTGATTGAGCGCACGTTCCCGTGCATTCTGTGACTTATTCCCGTGGATCGCGGTTGCTCCGATATTCAGTGCATTGAGCTTCTTGGCAAGGCGATCCGCACCGTGTTTGGTGGCGGTGAAAACCAAGGTCTTGATTTCCCCATTGCTGTCGGCATGTAACTGCAGCAGGTGCTGGAGAAGATCCAGTTTCTGCGAGCTGCGCACCCAGCAAATCCGGTGATCGACTTCGCTCGCAGTTGTGGATACTCGGTCGGTCATCACCCTGACTGGGTTGACCATGAATCGGGCAAGAATGTCTTCCACTCCCGGGCTGAGTGTCGCCGAAAACGCAAGATTCTGACGTTTCGTTGGCAGGGCTGCGACGATCTTGCGCACGTCTCTTACGAAACCCATGTCCAGCATGCGGTCCACCTCATCGAGAACGAGGCATTCAACCTGCGACAGGTCAACGTGGCGTTGGGCCATCAGGTCCAGCAGTCGTCCGGGAGTTGCCACCACGACTTCCGGTCCAGCCGAAAGCCCGTGGACTTGCCGGCGTTGGGACACTCCGCCATAAACGCATTGAACCATAATCCCCTCGGATGCGCCAAGTTGCCCGAATACTTCGGCAACTTGGACTGCGAGTTCACGGGTCGGCACCAATACCAGATTGCGCATGGCGCGCTCGGGTGCTGCGCCAGGATCTTCGATCAGGCGCTGTAGAATGGGCAGAACAAAAGCGGCGGTTTTTCCGGATCCGGTTTGAGCGCATGCGAGAACATCTTTCGCCTGCAAGGCGGGTGGGATGGCGTCACGCTGAACGGGAGTGGGTTGCACCAATTTCCGGGCTCTCAGAGAGTCCTTCAGGGCTGCTGCCAGAGGCAGATCGTCAAATGTCATTTACTGTGTCTGTGCCACCTGCGTTGGAAGTGGCTCTTAAGTCGATGAGAATCCAAATTCAAAGCCCAATCTCCCATCGTTCAAGACCAGCCTGGGATAACCTACCTGGTTATCACTGGCAGCATGAATGGGTGAGTTTTTGGGCAATTGCAAGGGAATTCGCACGATTTTCTGTGGTTTGGACCCCGGATAGCCGGAGGTTAATCCTAAAGGTAGCCATTTTCAGGTGGTTGAGTCGACCCATATCGTGTTCCTGAAATATCATTATTGGTTGGAATGATTCGCTTCAGGGGTTTTCAGACTGAGGTGTGTCGGGGGATTCCTCCTCGAAGATGACGTTCACAGGGATCTCGTCGAGGAGATCACTGGCGAGCTGACTGGTGGCGACAACAGTTGCGGTGAGGCGGTTACGCATGATGAAAAACGAGAGCATGGCGGGGATCCCAACGATGAGGCCGGCAGCAGTGGTGATGAGGGCTTCTCCGACATCATTTGCGAGGAGTTCCGGTCAGCCCATACCGCCCTGTCCGATGGTTTGGAAGGCGCTGATCATGCCGCTGACAGTTCCCAATAGTCCGATCATAGGTGAAACCGATCCGACGACATTGAGGTAGTTCACCCATTGGCCGACGGAGTTTTCCTCGGCTTCGAGGTGTTCGATGAGGGTTGCTTCAGCCTTGGGTTTGTTGACCTGAGGCACCTCGGGTTTGATGCGTCGAAGTGCTTTTTCCATGATTCGTCCCAAGACGGTCTCTGAACGTTTGAGACTGTCGATCCCTTCCTGAATGCGAAAGGCTCCGAGGTGGGAGAGTGCCTCTTCAACGCCTTCGGAGGGGATGAAACGTCTGGGGTGGGTTTCTCTCCAGGAGTGGAAGATGAGAAAGAACATGATCAGGGAGCAAAGCCCGAGAGGATACATGGCCCATCCGCCTTGCTGGATCATTCCCCACAGGCTGAGTTTGCCGGATGCGGGTTCTTGTGCAAAGAGGGCAGTGGGACCTGCCGGTATCATGCAAAGCAGGAGCGAGGCGCGGAGAAGCGTGGTCGGGAAGATCCGGTTTTTTGTTGGTTTCATGAGGTGGATGGGTCGGTTTCAGATCGTTGATTATGGATGGGAAGTCGAAGGGTGCGAGGATG
>JAQVLM010000463.1 GCA_028704125.1 Opitutales bacterium | reverse complement strand
ATCGGAATCTCGATCATGATCGCCATCCCGACGGCAGCGCTCGGCGGCTGCTGGTGGCCGCTGGAAATCGTCCCGGACTTCATGCAAGTTGCGGCACACTTCACTCCATCCGCGTGGGCCATGAAAAGCCTGCATGGGCTCATCACATATGGGAACGAATGGAGGGATGTCATTCAGTGGATCGGGGTGCTCGCCTGCTTCGGACTGGTATTCAACATCCTCGCGATCCGGAATTTCCGCGTGTAAGAACACCGCGAAACCCAATCCAACAATCCGGATTTGCTCAAAACACAATTCCGGGAGCACCGGGCCGACCCGTTTCCGTCATCCCATGCGCCCATGGAACGACGAAGGCGCCGTGCAATACCACTACTCCCATATTGAACAATCAGGCGGAGGTGGACAGCAGCTCGACGTGTCGCCCCACCCGTTCGGTCAGGAATCCGGTGAACAGGCCTTCGTGCTTCTGAATAACCTCCGTAAGCGCTTCCTTGAAGGGGATTCCGTTCGGTCTGCGGCCAATCGAAAACACCGGGGCATACATACCCTCCAGCAATTGCCGGCCGACTTCCTGATCAATGAATATGCCTTCAACGTCCTTGAGAGTGGTGCGTGAGAGTTCGTCGATCGCTTCCCGGTCAAGGGAACAGGGAATCGGATAGTTCCGCATACCATGGTTTTCGAGACAAAACGCCACAATCTCGTTGAACAAGGTCGGATGTTTCCGGACCACGACCCGCATTCCCTCAAGAAAACTGGTTCCCGAAATCTTGAAGTGCAACAGATTCCCGCAGATCAATCCGAGAGAGGGGAGCACACTGAATTTGTCATCCCCGTGATGGATCGAAACCTTGTAAGGCCCTTCATAGTAGGCCACCGCAACGTGAGCCTTCATGAAACGTTCGACTTGCTGGCGGGTTCCACGGAAATCGACCACGCTCTCCCAACCCGTGAGCATACGCGGGGCAAAACTGGTGATCGTGTGCCCTTTTTCCTTGATCAACTCGACCACAAACATGTGCTCTTCGGCCGTGGTGGGAGAAGGAGAAGCGCTCAGGCTCAGCTCCACCTCGTAGGTATCCTTGCCGGGCATCCGGTCCGCCAAGGCGGACATCAGGGCATCTGCCCGCGCGATGGCTCGAGCAAACTTCACTGCAAGACGCATCAGCTTCTCTTTACCAAGCTGAATCACAAGAAGCTCAGACACCTCAAAAGGCTTGTCCAGAAAACGGTCACACAGCGCCTCCCAATTGATGATGCCTTCGTTAGCCAAACCCTCGCAGACACTAGCCAAGGCATCCTTCGAAAGATCATCCGCATCGCTGAAAACCTCTTGGGATACGTCCACCGTAAACAGACTGAATCCCGCATCCTTGACCCACTCGATGTCGTCAACCGACCGGATCCCGTCCACATTGGCCGCCCAGCGGTTTGGATAACGCGCCTTTTCCAATGCCTGGCGAGCCGCGATAACCACTTCCGACGGAGTCCGCATGGCTCCACGGATCTCATCCACGTATTGCTGGGCAAAAGCTCCCATGAAGGTGCACCGGTAAGATGCCTGAACATGGCCGGCGCCAGCCAAACCCCACCGGTCACCAAAACCAAAGGTGCGCTGGGTATCCGTGAAACAGGGCTTCGAAAATCGCATCATGATGGTTCATGATGTAGGGAACCGATCGGAAACATGCAATCTCACATTTTTCTCGTTAATTGACTGGCAAACAAAGCATCTTCGCATACGATTGTTTTGTCCCTTTCACTATCTCACCTTCCCCATGCGGTATGTTCCCCACATTCCCTGTTTTTCCTGCGTGTCTATCGAGGTTGCACGTACCCGCATGAGGAGATGGGTATTCTGATTTTCAACTTCAACAACCATCAAAACCCATGAAAGACCGATCGATAAAACTCACGGATCTGATCCGCGTGGCCGGATTGTTCCTCACGCTGCCACTCCTGTCTTCCACATTAATGGCACAGCGCTCACCGGTGATCATTCCGGGCAAGGAAACCCTGCCGCTCCGGGTTCTCACCCGGCCGTTTTCGGCCGTTTACGAAACCGCACAGGCCGACGCTCCCATCGTCGAGGAAAACCTGCCGGCCTTCCAGCCTCTCTACGTTTACACCGCACCGCAATTGGACGATTTCGATGAAGCGACGGGATGGTATGAGGTCGGAAGTGACGATAAGGGCACGGTTCTCGGATGGATGAAAGCCGAGGATGTAATGGAATGGAAACAGGCCATGTGCCTTGCCTACACGCACCCGGAAGGGCGCCAACCGGTCCTTATGTTTGGGAAACGGGACAGCCTTTTCGATCTGCTCCAGGCTCCGGACCGCGCTGAACAAGCGGAAGCCCTCCTCAACACCGCGACATCCGGCGAAATCCCCGATGACTTCCCGCTGATCTCCATGGAGCCCAAACGGGCCGTTTTCATGTTCATTGAAGAACAATTCTACTTACTCCCGATCCTGAGCCATGAGCCCATCGAACTGGACGGTCGTGAAGGTCGCCTGCTCCAACTCGCTGCCGCAACGACCGCCAAGGGCGGGCGCGGAAAAACCACGCTCGACGACAAGGTGTTTGTGGAAAGTGCCTCCATCGAGTCCACCGAGAGCAAATCGGTGCAAGACCTCAAGATCGAACTGGTCTATGTGATCGATACCACGGCCAGCATGCAGCCGTTCATCGAAGGCACCCTTCGGGCGATCGAAAAAATGGCGGGATCAATCGCTGGCGATCCGGATATCGCGGACAACGTCCGTTTCGGGCTCTGGGCATTCCGGGATTCCCTTGAGATTGAAGGCATCGAATACCTTACCCAAAACTATACTCCGGAACTCCAGGATGCGGCGGCCTTTGCCACCACCCTTGGTTCCGTGTCCGAAGCCAAAGTCGGCAGCAAAGGATTCCCCGAAGACGTTTTCTCCGGAATGGACAAGGCCATCGCTGAAACCGCGTGGAGCGACGACGCAATGCGCTTCATTGTTCTCATCGGCGATGCCCCGTCCCACACCAAAGGCGAAGCCTGGAAC
>JAQVLM010000038.1 GCA_028704125.1 Opitutales bacterium | reverse complement strand
CTCAGGTATCGGAATTGCCCCAGGGGATCAAGTGAAGCTGTTTCAGGCCTTCAGTCAGGTGGATGGCTCGATTACGCGCCGTTTTGGTGGGACTGGTCTTGGGCTCGCGATTTCCAAGCGTTTGGTTGATCTGATGGGTGGAGAGTTTTCGCTGGAAAGCGAGTTGGGAAAGGGGTCCAGATTCTCTTTCACCGCCCGTTTCGGATCGACGGATGCAAGTGAAACAACGGAGGAACCGGAGGCGGAAAATGGAGCCGCAGAGCCCCTGAAGCTTGGCGATTTGTCGGTGGATAAACCGCTTGTTCTTGTCGTCGAAGATGATGTGTCCAATCAGAAAGTGGCGGCGAGCATGGTTCGGTCGTTGGGATTTGGAGTGGAGGTGGTCGCGTCCGGGCAGGAAGCCCTTGATTGCCTGAAATCCAAGGACTACTGCCTGGTTCTTATGGATTGTCAGATGCCGGTGATGGATGGATACGAAACCACGCGACGTATCCGGAAACGGGATTCGGGCGTGCGCCAGCCGTCGATTCCGATTGTTGCGTTCACGGCTCATGCGCTGTTTGGGGACCGTGAGCGATGTTTGGCTTCAGGAATGAATGATTACCTCAGCAAGCCCATACGGTTGCGGGAACTGGCCGATATAATGCGTCGTTTGGCCCGCTGATTTTTCACTTTCCGTGAAGGGAATATTTCAGAGGCCCGATGCGTCAGACTCCTGATCCAGGAGCGATACAGTGTGTCGCTTCCAACAGCCCACCGGGATTGCTTTCGATTGGGAATCGATCCGTCCAAGCCGGCGAAAATATCCGGATCAGGATTCAGGAACACGTTGCTGATTCGGACACGCTTCAGTGTACCGCATCCGGTGAATGAGTCATCGAAGTGCCACGATGGTCCGTGGGTTGGGATCCATTATGATGCCATATACGCTGGGACATTTCTATTTGTTGGACTGGATGCAATTCCCCCGTAGCGGAACACTCACGTGTTCCGATGTTGGAGTTGCCATAGGGTTGGTCGAGCTAGCCGGCTGAATGATTGAGGAAGAGGCGCTCTCAGGTATGCTCCAAGATGCAAAGGGTGAGAAAAGGGAGTTACATCGCGGTGGTGTCTTGCCCAGGGCGGGTAAGTCATGTTTAGAATCCCTGGTCTTCTGCGTCACTCTGAATAGGAGAGGGCTTGGGCTAAGGGGCAGCTGGCCAGGTCAATCGTATCGCCCCGTTGGTAGTGCATGAGCAGATGCCTCGAGTCATTGGCAAGGCGTCTGCGAAGGTCACGACGTTCCTCTCCCGAAAAGCCCACAGAAGCGATGTCGTAGTCGGTGGTTTGGTGTCGCATCCATGCAATGGTTGCTGCTGCGGTTCTTTCCTCTAGCGGGATGCGCTGGGTGCGAGCCACAGTTCCACTACCGACCGGGATCGCATGCCGGGTGATGGCTTTTGCGGCTTTTCGGGCGATACTGTCATAGCGGGGGTGAAAGCTCAGGTAGGCCAGCACTTGTGCTTCAAATTCGGCTTCGTAGGCGATTTGTTCCTTCTCCCGCCGTTTGCGTCCCGATTCCAGGCGCTTCTCGTAACCCGGGTCGGCTTTTTCTGCGGCAACCTGTTGCTGAAGCCGTTCAATGGTGCCAGCATCTGCCCAGACCCCCATCGATTCAAACCGGTTTTTCCGCCAACGCTTCATGACCCAGTGTGGGCCGGCAGCCTTGACCCGACGGGTGAGTAACGCATTGCCCGGCGGGAGTAGTTCCCATCCTTTCGGAATCGGCATCACATTGCCTTCCAGATTAAGCACATGCCCTGGCTTCTGAAAGGGTCTTACTTCCTGTGTCTTGATCATGAGATGAGTCTGGATGTCCTGATTTGGAGGGACAATCGAAAAACGGACAGAGAATCCTGCTTACGGTGGATGGGAGGACTCCTAAATCGCATGGGCCAGTGGATTCGGAAGACGCTCGTTTCATTTGCGTTCACGGTATCCAGGGCTCAAGGGTAATGGTTGATGAGAGTAGCCTGTTGGCGTATAGGGTCAATGGGGTCTTGAAGAGAGTGGCTTTTTCTGCGTTTGCGATTCCATTGTCATAGTATTGATGAAGCCGGAATGGAGGGTTAGGGTTGCATTTTTCCGGTCTGGATGGCACAATCCATTCGAGTGTTTCTTTGCTTCACAATGGAGCGTTTCCGGCATACAAATCCCATTACCCTCATGAAACCCCTTTGCGAGATTTCCTGCCCTGCGTTGATTTTGGTTGCATGTTCTTTTGTCGCAAATGCTGCCGTAGCTCCGAATGGAGAGGTTTACGTCGACGAGCCCTTTGTTGAGAACTTTGACGGGTCTATTCTGGATACGCAAGTGTGGCAGGTTGCCACCTGGGTCGAGCATGGGGGGCAGACAGGAGTGGATCGGTGTTTTGTCGAAGATGGGATGCTGCATATGCATTTCGTCAACAGTAGTGCCAATGGGTTTCTCAGTTCCGCTATTCAGACTCGTGGTGAGTTTTTTTACGGAACTTGGGAATTCAGGGCAAAGCCATCCCCTGTTTCCGGTGTTTTAAACTCATTTTATACTATTGACTGGAATAATACGGCGGATTCCTCATCGGGGAGCGACGGGACGAAGGAAGAGATCGACATCGAGTTTCTCACCAAATCATTTACGGGAGATTCGGGGCAGGTTCACTTGGCGTTGCATGCCTCGGGCAAGCCCAGTTGGGATACGCGACCGGATCTCGATCTTGGGTTTAATCCGTCCTCCGGTTTTCATACCTATGGATTCCGGATAACTCCATCATTCATCGAGTGGACGGTGGACGGAACGCCACTTCACCGATATGTTTACGAAGGGAATCCAATCTCGATCACTTCGCCATATCAGTTGAAGTTAAACGTCTGGTCCGCCGAGAGCTGGATCGGAGGTCCTCCGGCATATGATGTTGTGGCGGACTATCAAATCGACTGGATCCGGTTTACTCCGTATCGGCCCAATCAAGCTCCCGTAATTGATCCGGTTGGCGATCAATCCGTTTCGGTGGGATCCAGAATTCAGATTGAAGTGTCGGGTGTGGATCCGGAGCAGGGTGATCTGACCTATTCGGCTTCGGGAGAGTGACTGTAGTGGCCACGGTTGACTTGTCTGCTGGAAGCAATTCAACACGTGTAGCCATCATTCGAGTTCTACCTCTGCCGTCTGTGGAAATGAGAGGAGGCAAAACTGGGTCAACCCTGATGTTTCCATCAAGCCACAGCGACCGCATTCACGGCTGCTGTGGCATGGATAAAGACCGTTGGGTGAGGATTAGCCTTTGGCTGCTTGGAAGTTGGCGTCGGCTTTCGTCCAGTCGACGACATTCCAGAACGCTTGAATGTAGTCAGGCCTACGGTTCTGGTACAGAAGGTAATAAGCGTGTTCCCAAACATCGAGTCCAATGACCGGCTTTCCGGGAACATCGACAAACCCCTTCATGAGGGGATTGTCCTGGTTGGGGGTGCTGGTGACTGCAAGTTTACCTTCTGGTGTAACCACAAGCCAAGCCCATCCGCTTCCGAAACGGTTGGCTGCGGCGTTTGCAAAAGCCTCCTTGAAGGCATCGAAGCTCCCGAATGTCTGGTCGATGGCCTGAGCCAGCCCGCCTGTCGGTTTGCCCCCGCCGTTCTTGGACAGGATCTTCCAGAAAAAGCTGTGATTGGCATGGCCTCCCCCGTGGTTGCGGACGATGCCACGAATTGACTCTGGCAAGGAAGCCAAGTCCGAAATCAGAGTTTCCACTGGTTTCGAAGCATCATCATTCATCGCGCTGTTGAGCTTGGTAATGTAAGCCTGATGGTGCTTGGTGTGATGGATTTCCATCGTCCGGGCGTCGAAGTGGGGTTCGAGCGCGTCATAGCTGTATTCCAATGAGGGTAATGTGTATCCCATAATGCGATATTTCAGGTATTTTGTTTCTGTCTAAGGTTGAATGGGATCTACCCTATGCGGAGTTTCGGGCTTCGTCAAATTTCACAATCATTTGAAGAAGGCATCGGCGGGCAATTCTCGTCTGGAGACCGGATGCCGGAAGTTCGGATCAAATGGATTTTAATGGATTTTTCTGCTTCAGGATTGTCGGGTTTCGGACGAATTAAGAAAGGTGCACCCGCTTTGCCGCGGAAACCATTATTGATGCCCCCGTATTTGCCATGCCCTTGAAATTTGCGATTGTCGACGACTCCCTTTTTTCCCGAGTACAGCTCAGGCAGAAGATTCAGGAGTGGGTTCCGGATGCGACTTTTGTGGAATTCGGCGTGAGTGCGCAGGCACTGGAGCAGATCCCCGGGCTTGAGGCGGATGCGGTTACCCTTGATTTGGTGATGCCCGATCCGGATGGTGCTTCGGTATTGGAGGCTTTGCGGGTGAGGGGTTATGCGCGTCCGATTTTCATTGTGTCGGCTGACATCCAGGACAGCACCAAGGAGCGGTGTAGCAGTCTCGGCTGCACGGGATTTATCGAGAAACCTGTCCGTGTGGAGTGTGTTCAGGCGATGCTCAAATCATTGGGTGTGGAGTTATGACCGATGCTTCTTTAATGGACCCTGTGATCAAGGATGCGTTCCTTGAAATTGCCAACATTGGCATTGGCAAGTCAGCGGCGTCCATGTCCCAACTGGCGGGCAAACATGTTGCCATCACGATACCGAGTATTGATTTCGTGAGGACCGGTGAGCGGGATTCGTTTCAACTGATGACCGGGACCTCCTCGACTGTGATTGTGGAGCAGCGTTTTCATGGTGAAGTGGTCGGCACCGCGATATTGTGTTTGGCGACGTCCGGGGCGTTGAAACTCGCGTCGATGCTGCTCGGTGAGGAATTGCATCAGGATGCCTTTGGCGAGATGGAGCAGGGTGCCTTGCTGGAGCTCGGCAATATCATGATCGGCGGATTGGTGGGCAATATGTCCAACGTTCTGCACCTGCATATTGGCTACGATATTCCGGAGATGCAGTTGAATGGGACCGGAAAGGTCCTGACCCTGATGCAGAAAGAAGGCGCCTGCACGGTGGTGGTGAATTCGAATCTCGCGATTGAGTCGACCGATGTTTCGAGTTTTCTTTTGCTCGTGTTTGGAGAGCATGAGTTTGAGGCATTATTGGACAAGATAAGGAGCGTGATGTGAGGGCCGTGGTTATACCTGCGGTTCAGTAGTTGCGATTCTCATGGATATGCAATCGGAGATACTGGATGCGGCCCCATATGGCACCTTGGTGGTGGATGGTGGAAATGGGATCCTGTTCGCCAACCAGTGGGTGTTGCGGCAGATGGGTCGGAGCCGCGAGGAACTGATCGGGAGCAATATCGAGTCGTTGTGCAATCCTTCGCCTTTGGTGCTCCGGCAAATGATCCTTGCCCGTGAGCAGGGGCGGCCGGTCATTTTGTCGCAACGTTTGCATGGGTATTTCCTTCCGATTCCACTGCCGGTTCACCATGTGAGCGGATTCACCCATATGCAGCAGGAGACCACTATTGTGCCCTTGGCAGGTTCCGACCATCGGATGGCCATCACAATACGGGATGTTACTCCGATTGTGGTTGGGGACAAGCGGTTGAAGCAATTGCAAAGGGATCTGGAAAGTGCACGGGAGCGGGCTGAGCGGTCCGACCGCAACAAGGGACGGTTCCTTGCCATGATCAGCCATGATATCCGGACCCCGATGAACGGTTTGATCGGCTACACGGAATTGCTCCTTGATACGGAGTTGGACGAGCACCAGCGTAACTATGCTGAAACCATCCATTCCAGCGGGCACATGCTCTTGAATCTGGTCAATGATATCCTCGATTATTCCAAGATCGAAGATGGGAAGCTACGCATTCGCCCCAAGCTCTTTGACGTAAGGGAAGCCGTTGAGGACACCGTTGCGGTGTTCCGCCCCGATGCCGCCCGGAAGGGAGTGGACCTCAAGGTGAGCATCGACGGGTTGGGTCCGGTCAGCTTTTTTCAGGATGGACTCCGGTTCCGGCAGGTAATGGCCAATCTGGTCAGCAATGCGGTCAAGTTCACGGATCGGGGAGCGGTCGGGGTCAATGTCGGATACACAAAGGGCTATGGACGGATTCTGGACCGTTTGGAGGTGGCGGTAACGGATACGGGTCCCGGAATTTCTTCCGAGGGCTTGGCCGGGTTGTTTGAGGCGTATCAGCAGTTGGACCATCCCACGCCGATCAAGGGAACCGGGCTTGGACTTTTTATTTCCCGGCAGTTGTGCCAGCTAATGGGTGGTGATGTGCGGGTTGAGAGTGAGTTAGGCCGGGGTTCGGTTTTCCGGTTTACGGTTTCTTCCGCAGAGGCACAGCTCGAGGCATGCGAAGATGCACAACCGATGGAAGTGTATCCACCGCACGTCCGGAGAACCGATCAGACGGATAGCCTCCGGGTGCTGGTCGTTGACGACAGTCCCACCAATTGTCGTTTGCTCGGATCTTTGTTGGGCCGTTTGGGGCATCAGGTGGACAGTGCGGGCGATGGAAACGAGGCCGCGGCATGCCTCAGTCTCAAGCCTTACGATCTGGTGATCATGGATCTGTTGTTGCCGCACCTGTCCGGCTTTGATTTGGCCAAAAACCTTCGTCAGGGGGCCTATGGTGAAGGCAACCGTTGGGTTGCGTTGTGTTCGTTGAGCGGACTCGAGAAGCATGACATTTCAGGATCCCTGACTGACTACGGCTTCCATTTTCATCTCCGTAAGCCCATCGACACGCTCGCCCTTAATGAGGTCATTCGTGCGGTCGTTGAGGCTTAGTATTATGGAAGGATAGTTAAGTGAGCCGACAATCGTCCGATCAATGGAGCAGGGCACATTTTTCGGGGCATGCTGTGCTCCCGGCGGAATCGGCAAATCGTAACAGCAACGAAGCGGTGATATGGAAGAAGAGCGGCAGGAAAACGGGCCAGTGAATCCATCGGAAAACCACCCGGAAGAGGGACGGGATTTGGCTGCCCTTTCTATTGTGCGTGCGTTGGATCTTGCCGACGTCGGTGTGGTGCGGACGGACTCCAGAGGATACATAGTGGAGATCAGTGCCACGGTTGGGCAATTGTTCGCCTTGAACCTCAGTCAATCGATTCACTGGACGCAGTTATTGCAGGAGGACGGTGAGGATTTGTGGAGCGATGGCCTGGAGGATGCGTTTCTGGAGGATGGATTTTGGAAAGGTGAAGGCTGGTGCGACTCGAAAAGCAAAGGACGGATTGCGGTCAACCTGGTCATGCGCCGCCTCCACGACGGGGGCCGGATTATCCTGTTGCGGGACGTTACCGAGGTGAAGCGCAGTGAAGAACAACTGCTCGAAGAGAAACAGGGAGCTGAGCATCTCAATGCGCGTTTGGAGCAGGAGATCCAGAAGGTGAACGAACTGGCTGTGATGGCCGAGCGGGCCAACATCGCAAAGAGTGTGTTTCTCACGAGCATGAGTCACGAATTCCGGACTCCCCTGAATGGCATATTGGGCTATTCGCAAATCCTTCAGCGGGATTCGCGGTTGAGTCCGGAGAACCGCGAAGCAGCCGCTGTTATCGAGCGCTGTGGCAAGCATTTGCTGGCATTGATCAACGACGTGCTGGACCTTTCGAAGATCGAATCCGGGAAGGTGCAGGCGGAGTGGGAGCCCACGCACCTCAAGCTGATTGCAACGGAGGTAGCGGATGTTTTCAGGGTCAGGTGCGAGTCGAAGGGAATCGAGCTGCGCGCTGCGATTGGCCGGGACAAAGGATTCCCGGATTGGGTGATCGGCGACGCCAAGTTGCTCCGGCAGATCCTGATTAACCTCGTCGGCAATGCTGTCAAATTCACGGACCGTGGATACGTCAAAATCGAAGCTTCCCTTGTCGCTGAGGAGAATCCAGGTGATGAGGAAGGCGAAGTGGTGGTCCGTTTCGCGGTGAGTGATACTGGAAGTGGTATCGACAAAGCACACCTTGACCAGATTTTCGAAGAGTTTTTTCAAACCGAAGCTTTCTCGGGGCATAAAGGGGGTACTGGTCTCGGGCTGTCAATCAGTCGGAAGCTGGTGGCTTGTATGGGCGGTCGCTTGCGTGTCGAAAGCGAAATCGGCAAGGGCAGCCGGTTTTGGTTTGATCTCAAGACAAGACGGGTCCGTTCGCGTCAGAAAGGTGAGAGCCGAAGCGATTTTGCGATCCTTGGTTACGAGGGTGCACCGATTGGCGTGCGACTCGATGCATTGTCGCCAATTGAGGATGAAGTGTTGGGTCGGGCATTTCGGGATCTCGGTTTTGATGTTCGGCGGACATCGTTGGATTCGGGTTCCGACTGTGTTCCGGACGGAAGTGTGCGTTTTGTGGTTTTGCGTGAGGACTATTTGAACAGGAGTTTTCTTTCAGGAGCCATTGCTGGGGATCTCAGTGGACTCGAGGGGCGATCCAATCCGATCACCTGTGTTGTTCTCGCAACCGGCGAATCCGTGATTGAGCCGCTTCCTGCAGAGCTGGTCGAACATATATCGGTGAGGTACCTGCCGGCTCCCATTCAGATCACCGCATTGCACGCGATTCTGGGTGAAGCATCGGATGTGCGATGGAAGACGCAGACTGAAGCCGGAGCGGAAATCGGATCCCCGTCCGGTGGGGGCAAACAGGAGAACTTGTCCGATGCCAAGCCTTCAGCATCCTGTATGCAGTCCTGGCTTATGTTGGCTCAGATCGGTGATACCAAGGGGCTAAAGGATGAGATCGAGCGTTGGGAGAATACGCAAAAGCAACCGACCGCCCTCACGGCGGAGTTGCGATCCATGATCAAGACTTACCGGATTGATGCCATTTGCACCAAGCTGGGTGGTTTCATTTCAGGTGAAAGTCGATAAGCATTCGGACGTTGGTGGAAATTCCAAATGCATGAATCACAGGTGGGCAGATATTGCCTAGATGGTTCGGATAGTGGTTGATGTCTGTTTGTATTGGTCAATAAGGCGCTCTATATCAATTGCTTGCGTATTGTGTGTCGGAGGATGGCATGTCATTTGCTTATTGTTCGGCATGATCGAAGGCATATTCAACCGTGAGAACTACGAGGCAGCCAAGCTGATGCTGGATGCGAGTGTTTTGCGGCATACCGCGATTGCTTCGAACATTGCCAATGTCGAGACCCCGGGATACAAGCGGGTCGATCTGGATCCGAAGTTTGAATCCCAGTTGGTTCGCTTGCTTCAATCCGGTTCGCCTCAGGGATTGGATGGGGTCCAGCCTTCGCTTATGGTCGACAGCAAGAGCCCGTCGGTGAGGCCCGACGGCAACAACGTCAAGATCGACAGTGAGATGCTGTCGATGAATCGGAATGCAATGGAATTCGAGTTCCTTGCCCAATACATGAACCGTTCCTTTAAACGGGTGAAAACGGCGATAAGCGGAACGGTGAGCAACGCCTGAACCATAGGGAATTCAACATTATGGACCTGTTACCTGGAGCCAGTTTTTCAGCCGATGCGCTACATGCGGAGAAGCTTCGCATGGAAGTGATCGCCCAGAATATTGCAAACGTCCAAACCACCCGGACTGCCAGAGGCGAGCCCTATCGCCGGCAGCTGGTTTCGTTTGAATCGCACCTGGATCCGAAGATTGCCGGGGCGCATGCTGAATCGCAGCTTGCGAAGAGCGTGAGGGTGGACGCGATAACCGAAGACCGGAGTCCATTCAAATCGGTGTTCAACCCGGGGCATCCCCATGCGGATGCAAACGGGATGTTGAAGTTGCCCAATGTGGATTTGGCGATGGAAATGGTCGACCTCATCTCGTCCTCGCGCAGCTACGAAGCGAACTTGGCGGTCGTGAAGACTTCACGGCAACTAGCGAAGCAGGCCCTGTCCATTAACGCATAGCCCTTAAGACTGAAAAGCCATGGCCGGAATCAGTGGAATCGAAACCTACAATCCCATGATGATGGGAATGAAGTATCCCATTAGCCTGCAGCGTGTGGGCGATAATCTCGATGCCCGGATGATGCAGGGCGTTGGGAAGATCGATGGGATGACTCCCGTCGTCGAGGGGGAGAAAAGCAGCAAGGTGAGCTTCTCCTCCCTGATCAGCGATCTGGTGAGTGAGGTGGATGCCAAGGATAAGGTATCGCAGTCGGAGGTTCGCAAGGTGCTGAGCGGAGAGGTGGACAGTCTGCACCAGAGCATGATCGCGATGCAGGAGGCGGGAGTGGCCTTCTCACTGATGGTGGAAGTGCGGAACAAGCTCATGGAATCGTATCAGCAGGTGATGCGGATGCAGGTGTAGTGAGGTTTTTGTTGGGAGGATGGGCGATCACAATACTGCGGCAGCGGGCAATGGATGGGAGAAACCGGAACACACACCAACGACCATTTGAATCGGAAAATCATGGATAGGACTGAGAGAGGATCAACGGTATGAGAGATTTCCTGGAACAGATATCGCGTCTCTGGAAGGAACTGGGCATCAACCAGAAGGTATCGCTATCGCTGGCAGTCCTTGGGGTTGTCGGTGTGGTGGTGGGGATGCTTGTTTGGGCGAACCGGCCGCGCCTCCAGTTGCTGTATGGGGGGTTGAGTCCCAAGGAAATGGGAGAGGTTACAAAGGCGGTCGAGGGGCTGAGTGTTCCCTATGAGATCCGCAATGGCGGTGCGGCGATCTATGTTCGCGAGAAAGATGTTCACACCACGCGCATGAAGCTGGCCTCCGACGGAATTCCCTCGGGCGGTGGCGTGGGCTACGAGATCTTTGATACCGGAAGCTTTGGGATCAGCAATTTCGTGCAGCGGACGAACTATATCCGGGCGCTGCAGGGCGAGCTCTCCAGGACGATTGACCAATTGGATGGAGTGCGTTCTTCCAAGGTGATGATCGTGAAACCGGAAAACGAGCTGCTGCTCAGCGGCCCGGTGAAGAAGGCAACAGCTTCGGTTTTCGTGGATACCGGAGGACGGACGCTGGAGCTTGGATCGGTGGATTCGATCCGGTCCCTGGTGGCCAATGCGGTCGAGGGGATGAGTGTCAATGATGTTGCCGTGGTGGATAACCGGGGCAATGTATTGTCCTCAGCCCTAAAGGAAGAGGGGCTGATGGGAATGACATCGAGTCAGATCAAGTATCGCAAGTCCTTGGAGGACTATTACACCAATAAGGTGGAAGGCATGCTTGAACGGGTTCTTGGCCATGGAAATGTGGTGGTGCGGGTCTCGGTTGGCTTGGATATGGCGGCGCAAACAATGGTGGAGGAATCATTTGATCCTGAGAACCAGATTGCCCGCAAAGAGACGATAACCGAGAATGTGTCCTCCACTCAGGAAACCCAGAAGGGCGGGATTGCCGGAGAGGAGTCGAATGTTGCCGGAGGGACGGAACTTGCGGCAGATGGAGGTGTTGTGAGTTCCTCCCAGGAAACCCAGAAGATCCGGGATATCGCATATGAGATCAACCGTCGCAAGGTGGAGACCGTGAAATCGCCGGGTGGGGTGAACAGCCTGACGGCGGCAGTCTTTTTGGCACAGGTATCGGCACCAGATGACAGTGGAGTCATGCAGCCGCAGCCCAGGGGTCAGGAGCAGATGGATCGCATCCGCATGATGGTTGTCAACGCATTGGGTATCGAATCCGCCAATGCCGAGGAATTGAACCGCAAGGTAACCGTTGAGGAGCTTCCGTTTATCGAAGTGGATACGATGGAAGCCGGGCCGGGTGGAATGAGGGATATGGGCTCGTTGATTGATATCGGAAGAAACCTTCTCGGAATTGCGATTTCCCTCTTCATGCTTCTTGTATTCTTCAGGATGGTAAAGAAGTCTTCGGGAGGCACCGATCAGATCGAGTTGATGCTGCCGGACGAAAATGGAGTCAGTCAGGCGAAGGATGTCACCCCGACGATCTCTCCCGAGTTGTTGAATGAACTGATCAAGCAGAGTCCGGACAAGATCAGCTCCGCTTTGAAGAATTGGGCCTTTCCGGAGAACTGATTAACGCGGACACAACCGAATGCTGAAGCGCTATGGATGCAATCCCGAATATTGAATATGACAAGCTGGGAAAGCTGCAGAAGCTGGCCCTTTTTCTCATTGTCATTGGGCCTGAGGCCGCATCGGAGATCCTCCGGAACTTCGAAGATCCGGATATTGAACTGCTGGTCAAGGAGATGTCATCCTTCGACATCATTACTTGCATACCTGTCCGGCAATATAATCTATGCCAATTACCTTAACATAATGTACATCCCTAATACGGGCGAGCTGGTAGTTGTGCTTGCCGCCTTTATAGGAGCTCTGGTG
>JAQVLM010000462.1 GCA_028704125.1 Opitutales bacterium | reverse complement strand
CATGCGAAAGATCATGAACGCCGTCGCCAAATCGAAGAGCAGATAAGGAATCTTCAGAAGGAATACCGCCCGCATCACTGTGCGGTGCCGCACAAATGCGAAATACTCCAGATGCGAAGCCGTGGTCGCTTTAAGGTCAACCACATCGAACATCGAACTCGCTTCCGGCAACAAAGGTGCGACCATCGCATAGTTCAACCGCTCCACAGTTGTAGTCACAAATCGACTCCCGGGATACCAACCGCCATGCTCGTGCAAACCGTGGATCCGGCGGTGCTCGGAAAAGAAGTCAATATGCCCGAAAAACGGCATGATCATCACCCGTATGGTCAGACCGATAGCCATCAACAGCAGAAACAACCGCACCTCCGGAAGTCCGGAGGGTAGCCACCCCTCAACCAAGCGGCGATGCCAGCTTACACCCGATTTTTTGGACAGGTCACTCATGAAAACCTTTTGGACACTAGAAATGGGATTACAAGCCTCCGTATCGTGGAGAGAGTGCGTTCGAATGCAAGAACCGAATACCCGTCCCGGCGAGCTGTGCCGGGTGAAACGAACGCATGAGCCGGATCCCGGATGGTTCTGGATGAGACGATATTCATCCAAACAGATCAACCTTGAGGTCGCGGACAACCTGAAGTCCTCCCCAATCACTTCCTTTCATCGATGCAAAACGGGCTTTCCGGCTGTCTGGAAAGCACTCCCGGTTTTCTTCATAGAGCCCTTTCAGGAAACACTTGGATCCGATTCCCATCCCGTCGCTGAAGTAGCGCACCCTCCGGCGTAGCAACTCCGACACTTCCACTTTGCCTCCCCTGCGAATCACATCATCCAGTTTATCCAATGGGATCACGCCACGGTCTTTATCCAGCTCTCCTTTCGGTTTCGCACCCTTTCCGAACATACACAGACGATACGCTGCTATCGCTTCGGAAAAAGGGCGTCCACCATAGATGAGTCGGTAGCCTGCCATGGCGGATGCCTTTCCTCCCATCGCGGCTGCATAGCTGCAGAAACGGTAATCCGCCGGATCCTCCACCTGCTCCGATCTGACCGCGTTGAGGTCAATATAGGCCGCCACCGTTGCCATCGCCTGCAGCGAGGGCTCCACCACCAGGCTCTTGAAACCTCTCCATCCACAAGGTGCCACGGTTTCCATTCTGATGGTTATACCAGATGGTGAAACGCTGCTTGAGCTCGCGCATGAACACTGACACATCCCCCATACGCGCCAGCAACGCATCCCGCGCATGCTGTGCAATCCCGTCGTTCCGTTCCAGCATCTTCTCCAAACCGTCCGGTGTCATCGAATAGGGGGAGATTCGACAACCCTCATGGAAAGCCCGATAACGCCTCAGCAACTCCGCATCCGTTTGCGGTTTTTCGTGCCGCACGCGCGCCAGGATGTGGAAATGATTCGACATGATTGAATACGCCAGGATATCGACCCCACAGAACGCCGCCTGCCGCTGCATCATACGGATGAACATCTCCTTCTCCCCATCCTCCAGCAAGTGCTCACCCAGGCAGCAACGGCTCATCAGATGATAGACGCCATCCCGATTGCAAACAACGATTCGTTTCCTTTTCATAAAGACTCCTTTGATAAAACCATACACAACATCCAATTTTTGACAACAAAAACCCTGTGTTTTTATTGGGAAAGCGATGGGATTGACAGATCGCCACATGTGATCCAAATTTTACACGAATTTCCCTTCAAGTTCCCGTCCGGCTCCATTTTTGAGTCCGCGAATCAAACCATCCTACCCTCTCCAAATTATGAGTGCTGCAGCCGTCACCCACGTCACCCGCCAATCCTGGATCAGCCGCCTTGGTGATTCGATCAAGGGAATCCTGTTTGGACTCATACTGATCGTCGGATCCATCGTTCTGCTTTTCTGGAATGAGGGCCGGTCGGTCAAACGCTACAAGGACCTTAAGGAAGGGGCGGGAGTCGTCGTATCCGTCCAGTCCGATCGGGTGGACGCGACACTTGAAGGTTCGCTCATCCACACTTCCGGGATGGCCAACACCGAAAGCACCCTCAAGGATCCCGTCTTCGATGTTTCGGTGAATGCTCTGCGGCTTGAGCGTCTGGTTGAAATGTATCAGTGGGAGGAAACCTCCAGCACCAAAACCGAAAAGAAACTGGGGGGTGCTACCGAGCCGGTCACCACCTACGACTACCGTAAGACCTGGCATTCCGGCCGGATCGACTCATCGGGCTTTCAGGAACCGGCAGGGCATGAGAATCCTGACCTAACCTTGGACAAGGTTTCGCTGACAGCATCCGACGTAACGCTTGGGGACTATCACCTGACGCCCATGCTGGTGGACAGGATCAGCAACTTCCAAACGCTTTCTATAGGTGAACAGGTTCCGGCACCTGCGGGAATAAACCGGGAAATTTCCACGACCGGAGATACGATTTTCGTTGGCGACAACCAAAGCCAACCCCAAATCGGCGATTTGCGAATCCGGTTCCGCTATGTGGCCCCTCAGAATGTATCCGTGATCGCTGCTCAATCCATGAATGGATTTGAACCCTACAAGACCAGCAGAGGCGGAACCATTCTTGAAATCAAAACCGGATTGCTGTCGACGGAGGAAATGTTTGCGCAAGCACAAGCCAGCAACCGCATGATCACCTGGCTGATCCGACTGGGTGGTTTTGTCCTGATGGGAATCGGCTTTGGCATGCTCTTCCGTCCGCTCTCGGTTGTGGCAGATGTTGTACCCTTCATCGGCAACATCATTGGAGCTGGAACCGGTTTTGTGGGATTCCTGATTGCTGCGATCCTCTCGTTGATCACGATAGCGGTTGCCTGGTTGGTTTACCGGCCGGTTCTTGGAATCGGGCTTCTGGTCGTCGCCGGACTCCTTATGTTCTGGCTAAAAACCAGGGTATCCAAAGCCAAACCTGCAAGTCCGCTCCAGACCGCCTGAAAAGCCGGCGCCCTCATAGGGTTCGATTCGGTTCAGGGGTTCTGCTGAACTCCTGATCCCATTAGGTCCCGCATGTCTTTCAGTGAGACTTTTGCGCTGGATGCGTCC
>JAQVLM010000461.1 GCA_028704125.1 Opitutales bacterium | reverse complement strand
CTTGTGCTCGCAAAATCCAACTGGGCGGAAAATGTAGATTTTGGCATGCAGGTTTCGCGTTGGATGAGCCTTTATTTCGATCTTTCCGGAGATGATGTCCTGAACGAACTGAAGGATGCCCTCTTCGGTCTGCCTGTCGTATTTCGCACTCTGGATATCGGATCGGAGAGCTGAATGAAACTCCTCAAGCGTGCGATTCGTGTCAACCAGGTACAGCAGTCCTTGCTTTTGATACTCGGATACAACCCGGTCGACGTTGATTCCAACCAGTATTCTGATATGAGGAACATCCTCCATGAACGGACGTATCGCGAAGTATCCGGATGCCCGGAAATACCCAACCAAAGCGTCAAAGAACTCGATGTCTTTGTTATGTTTGAATACCCCGTCCAACTTACTCAGCAGGGTATTATGATCACGATTCGTGAAGAATTTGGTACTCACAGTCTTATCAATACGGAACACTTAGCGGCCTTCGTAGGCAGCTTCGATGTAGGGTTTGGCTTTGTGAAGGTCGGCAAGAGTGGCTATGCCAATCTCGGCATTGCCTGTTCCCCAGTGCCCGCCTTTGGAAACGTCGCGCAGGAAGCCGTTGGAGTCAGAAATCCATTGGGGATTGAGATGGAGATACAGGATGATGCGCTTCTGCTGGAAAACAATGGTGACAAAGTTACGGATTCGTTTGTAGGCGATGTAGAGCTTCATGTCCTTGCGCTGCACATCATCACCGAGGGAGAAAACGAAGGTGTCGAGTTCGTTGAAGACAGGTTCAAGGGCCTTGGGCAGATCCTTCAACCATTCGACGACGAGCTTGTGCTTCCCTTCCTTTTTGGGAAGGGAGGATACCGGGTATTCCAACGTGGAGCTGGTTGATTCCGACACAGCGTTGACCAGCTCGAACAACAAAAGATCATCTCCAAAACGACGATAGCGGATGAGTTCGATGTTGCGATTGATCTGCTGGACTGCGTGGCTGTCGAACTTCGTAAAATCAGCGGCGATGCAGAGCAACCGTGGAGCTGACCAATCGATACTGTCTGCGGTCCCTTTCCCAAACCGGTCAAGCACCAGAAGTTTGAACTCCGCCTGATGGTCCATCAACCAATCCAGGTAGTAAAGCCCTTGATTGATGACGTTCTCGGATGAGGTTCGTTTGTATTCAACGATAACCGGACATTGGTTCTCATCGATTCCAAGGGTGTCGATCCGGCCACCATGCGTCTTTCCGGTGGAGTATTCGCTTGCCAGAAACCGAATACCCAGCAGGGACTCGAGATTGGCCTCAATGAAAACCTGCAAAGCCTTTTCCAGAGGCGAAGTCGTGCCATGAATCTCAGTAGCAGTGTGATTGGCGATCTGGAACAGCTTGATATCGCTCATGGGGAATGGGTGGGATAGTGCAGGAAAATTAGTCGATCGTGGGAATCGGGTCAATCCCCTATCCTCTCAAATGCGATACCATTTACCCTTTTCCCTCGCGGTCTCAGGTCGGATTTTCACGCAGTGACCGATCAGGCACGAGAGGCTCAGTGCACCACTACTGCACCACTCCACTTATCTAAATCCGCCAAATGCATGCAATCCATCCTCCGGTAGATTCCCACAGATTGAAATACTCCCTTCTCCACCCTTCGTGTCCTTCGGATCTCCGTGGTGAAGAACCCTCTTCTTCTTCACACCACCTGCCGGTCAACACGCCCGACACGATGGCTACTCGAGCTTCGGAACACTCACGCGTCCCGCTACGAGGATTAACGCGGGAGAACCGATCCTGTGAATCTTTCTTTGGGTCTCCGGGTGAGAATCTCTTCCTCTTCAAACCTGCTGGCCCGAGCGTGCTCAGGGATTCGTCGTCCGCGAAGCGGATCTTAGCGAGCCCTCCAGGCGAACGTTGTTAACAAAGAGTCTTTTAGCATTGCTCGCATAGCTCGCTGGATGGTCTTGATCATGAGCTTTGTCGAATGGCCTACGCCCACGACGATGGTTCCGGCCTGACGGCCTCGCCACAAGGCGTGGCAATTTTGAACCACGAAAGGCCCGAACAACACCTGGAAGAATGGAGCTCTCACAAAGCCTCCATGTAGTGGGGTGGTCGATGAAGTAGATGAGGTCTTCGCCGGAGACGCCACGATCCTGCCGCATGATGTTGCGGACGTTTTTGATGATGGATGAAAGGTTGGGCATCTTTTTGAAGGATGAAAGATGATTCACTCGGAGAGCCAGTAACAGGCGAGCGGTGCAGGAATGGAGAGGATGGTAGAGGGAATCGGCTGACGTTCGGCACCGGGTCTGGCGCTGATGACGGGTTGCGTGCCAAAGTCCTCCCAGCGCTGGCAGATCACATAGCCCTGGGCCAACCCTCTGTTTTCCAAAAAGAGACGGAGGCCTTTCATCTTGGCCTGACCGGTGTTGCCGTCCTGGTATTTGACCTCGAAGGGAACGATGCGGTCGGCGACTTCGACAATCAGGTCCACTTCCAGGTCCTTGTTGGCTTTGTCACGCCAGTAGGTAAAGGTGGGTTGCTGGGAGTAGTAGCGGGTGAAGACGTGTTTGAAGAAGGCGGCTTCGACAGCGGCGCCCAGGCGATCGGGTTGCTCCAGCAAACGGCGACCCAGGAGGAGAATGGCACCCGGCAGGGCGGGGTCGGCAAGGTAGATTTTCCATTTCCCGCGCAGGACCTCTTTTCCATAACCGAACTGACGCAGGCGGTAAATGAGGTGGGTGCCTTCAAAGAGGTCGAGGAAATTGCCGACCGACTGGCGATTGAGGCCATCGAGCTGTTGCGAGAGATTGGGAATATCGAGGATGCCACCGTCGTGATAACAGAGGTAAAGGAAGATCTTCTCCAGTTCGAGGATGCGGCGCACCCCATAGAGGGCCGTCATGTCCCGTTTGAGGACCTTGTCCACAATGTCCTCACGCAACAGCCGCTGGCATCGGGTTAGGTCATTGACCATGGCAGGTTCGGGGAAACCGCCGCGCAACAGGTATTCGTGAAAATGGCCCGTCAGTGACCTGGCGGCAGCGGCGACGCGGGCGAAGGCAGCTGGCTCCCACCCGAAC
>JAQVLM010000460.1 GCA_028704125.1 Opitutales bacterium | reverse complement strand
GGTGAGGATCTTTCGCCAATCGGCAATGCGGGACGCGTTGCATTCCGGGGCCGGCATGCCGGGCTGGTTTCTGCGGGCGATGGATTGATCGAACCCAAAGAGTCCGTCGATGCGCAAATCAAAGTATGGAGAGATCGCGATCCGGTCCTGCAGCGGGATTTGGTCGAGCGGAAGCCCGAGTTCCTCGGCTTTTGCCACCAGCTTTCCGACGAGATGGTGGGCGTCGCGGAAGGGTAGTCCCTCGCGCACGAGATAGTCCGCGAGATCGGTGGCAAACAGCATCGGATCGGCACAGGCTTCTTTCAGGCGGTTGGTCCGGAAGATCACCTTGGGAACAAGGTCGCCCATCAAATCAGCGATCATACTGAGTTGGTCAAAGGAATCGAATACGGCCGGTTTGTCTTCCTGCAGGTCGCGGTTGTAGGTGAGCGGCTGTGCCTTGAGTAGGGTGAGTAGCGTATGCAGGTTGCCATGGATGCGTGCGCATTTGCCGCGGGTGAGTTCGAGCGCATCCGGATTGCGTTTCTGCGGCATGAGGCTCGAGCCCGTGGTGTAATCGTCCGGCAAGTGGATGAAGCGATACTCGGATGTGCTCCAAAGGATCCAGTCCTCCGCGAGACGCGAAAAGTGGGTGGCGCTTTGGGCGCAAGCAAAGGCAAACTTGAGCAAGGTGTCGCGGTTACCAACTGCGTCGAGCGAATTGGTCGTAAGGAGGGGTTCGCCATTGGCATCCACGAACCCGAGTGCCTTTGCGGCGAACGCCCGGTCGATATGGAGTGTGGTGCCGGCAAGTGCGCCTGATCCGAGCGGGCAATGATTAGCAGCATGCCAGGTTTGCTCGAACTCCACGATGTCGCGGTGGAGCATTTCCACCCATGCCAGGCAATAGTGCGCGAGCGTGATGGGCTGTGCGCGTTGCAAATGCGTGTAGCTCGGCGCAGGTGTGGAAAGGTGTTGCTCAGCGTGATCCACAAAGGCCAGTGCGCAGGTGCGGAGCATTTCGATCAGGCGCTTGCTGGCATCCTTGACGAAGAGATGGATGTCGGTGGCCACCTGATCATTGCGACTGCGGCCCGTGTGCACTTTGGCCCCCGCCGGGGTGATTTGCTTGAGGGCCTGCTCGATGTTCATGTGCACATCCTCGAACTCGATCTTCCACTCGAATGTGCCCGAGCGGATACTGGCCTCGATGGTGTCCAGTCCTTTAAGGATATCCTCCACTTCCTGTTGGGTGAGGATTCCAACGTGGGCCAACATCCGGGCATGCGCCCGGCTACAGGCCAGATCATAAGGGGCCAGTCGACTGTCGAACGAAACAGATTCGCCAAAGTGGAGCATTTTTTGTGAGGGAAGGGAGTGAAAACGTCCTCCCCATGTGGCCTGATTGCGCGCTTCCATGTGTGATGATAGATGTGATCGTTGGGTGAAGTAGATCAGAGTTGGCGGGTCAACGTCAAAACGAAAAGGCCGTCCCGCGCAATGGCGGAACGGCCTCTTTCGAATAGGGCGTATTGCCCTGGAGAGATATGAAGATCAATACATGTCGTCCATGCCGCCCATGCCACCCATACCGCCTGGAGCGGCCGCAGCTGGCTTTTCCTTTTCCGGAGCGTCGGTGATGATCGCTTCGGTGGTCAGGAGCAGCGCCGCAACGGATGCAGCGTTCTGGAGTGCGGTGCGGGTTACCTTGGTCGGATCCACGACACCTGCCTTGAGCAGGTCTTCGAATTCGCCGGTTGCCACGTTGTAACCGAAGGCGCCTTCGGAGGCGATCACCTTCTGGACAACCAGTGAACCTTCCACTCCGGCGTTTGCGCAGAGCTGGCGGAGGGGTTCTTCGATTGCGCGGCGGACGATCTGGGCACCAATGGCTTCCTCGTCTTTGAGGGTCATGGAGTCGATGGCCTTGGCTGCACGGAGCAGGGCAACGCCACCACCCGGAACGATACCTTCCTCAACGGCTGCACGGGTTGCATGCAGTGCATCTTCCACACGGGCCTTCTTTTCCTTCATTTCAGGCTCGGTAGCAGCACCGACATTGATCACGGCGACCC
Organism: Opitutales bacterium; assembly: GCA_028704125.1. Lineage (GTDB taxonomy): Bacteria > Verrucomicrobiota > Verrucomicrobiia > Opitutales > JAFGAQ01 > JAFGAQ01. Next base: position 1,014 of record JAQVLM010000460.1, on the reverse strand, counting down.
CGCCGGCGAGCTTGGCCAGACGTTCCTGGAGCTTTTCGCGGTCGTAGTCGGACGAGGTTTCCTCGATCTGGTTGCGGATCTGCTTGACGCGGCCCTGGATGTCGCTGGCCTTGCCTGCACCTTCCACAATCGTGGTGTTTTCCTTGTCAACAGTTACTCTCTTGGCACGGCCAAGGTCGCTGAGCTGGACGTTTTCAAGCTTGATGCCCAGATCTTCGGAGAGGAAACGGCCACCGGTGAGGATGGCGATGTCTTCGAGCATGGCCTTGCGGCGATCGCCGAATCCCGGTGCCTTTACTGCACAAACGGCCAAGGTGCCACGCAGACGGTTCACCACGAGGGTGGCAAGGGCTTCGCCTTCGACATCTTCAGAGATGATCAGAAGGGGTTTGCCGGTCTTGGAAACGTTCTGGAGAAGGGGCAGCATGTCCTGCAGGCTGCTGATCTTCTTCTCGTGGATGAGGATGTAAGGATCTTCGAGGATCGCTTCCATCGACTCGGTGTTGGTGCAGAAATAGGGGCTCAGGTAGCCCTTGTCGAACTGCATACCTTCCACCACGTCGAGGGTGGTTTCGATGCTCTTGGCTTCTTCAACGGTGATGGTTCCGTCTTTGCCCACCTTGTCCATGGCGTCGGCGATGATTTCACCGATTTCCGTGTCCCAGTTGGCCGAAACGGTTGCAACGCTCTTGATTTCCTCACGGTCCTTGACCGCCTTGGAGAGCTTGTTGAGTTCCTGGACAGCAGTGGTCACTGCCTTGTCGATTCCGCGCTTCAGGAAGATCGGATTCGCACCTGCGGTCACATTCTTCAGTCCTTGGCGGTAGATTGCTTCTGCGAGAACCGTGGCGGTGGTTGTTCCGTCACCTGCTGCGTCCGAGGTCTTGGAAGCCACTTCCTTGACCATCTGTGCGCCGATGTTCTCGTAAGGATCCGGCAGTTCAATTTCCTTGGCGACGCTGACGCCGTCCTTGGTCATGGTGGGTGCACCGAACTTTTTGTCGATGAGCACAT
>JAQVLM010000459.1 GCA_028704125.1 Opitutales bacterium | reverse complement strand
TCCGTATTCAAAAACGGAGCAGGGGAGGCGGTTTTCGAAATCGATGGGCTGACTTGGGGATTGAGTTTTTCGCCTCGGTGTTGTAACAATCGGAACAAAGGATGCGTCTACCCTGATGAATCCGATTTCATGAACAACCAAACTGCATTCCGGACCCATCTGATGTCCAACAAGGACAAGTTGTTCCGCTACGCCCGTTACACATTGGGGGATGCGGCCGAGGCGGAGGACGCCACCCAGGAGGTGTTCGTGCGATTGTGGAACGCGATGGAATCCGGCAGGATCGAAAACTGCGGCCATTGGTTGATGCGGACCATGCACAACTACTGTGTCGATCTGTTGCGCAAGCGCAGGCGCACCAGTGACCGGAACGTGGCGTTGCGGGAGGATTCGGATGATGCGGCGATGGCATGGTCGGCTCACGGGTCGGACCCATCGGCGGAGATGGACTGTCGCAGTCTTGGAACGAGGATCGATCGTGCGGTTCACGGGCTTCCGGAAACCCTCCGGTCCGTGTTCCTGATGTATGAGGTCAACGGGTTGAAATACAGGGAGATCGCGGCTCACCTGTGTCTTCCGATTAATTCGGTAAAAGTGCATCTGTTGCGGGCCAGACGGATGCTGCAGGAGGAACTGAAACATGAAAACTGAAACCATGGATCACGGAGAGCTTTCCGAAAAGGATCTGGATTTGTTGAGTTGTGTGGCGTGGGGAAGTGCCGGCTGGGTTCAACGCTGGAGGTGCCGGCGGTTGATCAGGAGCAATCCCGGGGCCGCCCGCCTGTTGTCGGATTACCGGACGATGGCGCAACGTGTCCGGGAATCCGTTGGCGGATGTGTTTGTCCCGACGCGGTGATGAACCGTCTGAGTGGTTTGGCCCCGGTTACCCGCGGAACCTGCAAAGACGCCCTGTTGTGGGCGGGCTGGAGTCGGATGGCTCCGGTTGCGGCGTTTGGCCTTTGTGTTCTGGCGGCGGGCCTCTGGTGGAACTATGGGCAACAGCTCAACCGGGACCAGGAAGTCGCAGAAGCTGCGCTACTGGCGCGGCAGTCGATTGTGATGGTCAGTGGTATTTTGGGACGTCCCAGTGTGGATGCATGTGAATTCGCGGTGAAGCAAAACACCGCAGGTCAAATGCACGGGACAATGTTCGAAGGAGTTAATACAATAAAGGAAAGGTTGGCATATGAGAATGAGTAACGTAATATGGTTGGCAGCCGGAATTGCGGTCGCCTTGGGTGGCCCGCTGTCGGCACAGGACGATGGAGCAGGGGTCGGTTCGCAGCCGGGTTATTTGGATCTGGACCGTTTTGTGAGCGAAAACTCGGCAAATGTGAAGACCGAGGTCTTCCTGCAGTCGAACATCCTCCAAATGGCGGCACGGTTGGTCCGGCAGGCGGAGCCGGAGTTTGCGAAGATGCTCGAATCCATCGCCCTTATCCGGGTGGTGGACCTCGATTTCGGGTCGACCGATGTCGGATCGATCGACAACCGTTCGAGCGATTTGCTCAATTCGATGCGTGACGGGAGTTGGCAGACCCTCGTGAGAATGCGCAATGGCGATGAGCGGACCGAGATTTGCATGCAGTCGCGCCACCCCGATCGGATTGATGCGTTGGCGATTGTTTCCGGGCGCGGATCGCGGCTTTCGGTTGTGAACATTGTGGGAGAAATCGATCTCGAGAAGATCGTCCGCCTCGGGGAGCAGTTCAATATCGAGTCCCTGGAAGGTTTGGGAGATTTGAACGCTGAAGAAGCCGAGTGAAGGAATTGGGCCTCGAGAGAAGCGCTTGGATTCGAGAGTTTCTCCCTGCCCAATCGGTGGAGCTGCTCCGTCACTTTGGGAAAATCCGAATGTTCCTGAGGTAATTGATCTCGGGATCGGACATGGCCTTGCTACGGATTTCGACCACGTCGAAACGGTAGGTCCACGGTTTTTCCGGGAGTGCTTTCATGTAGCAACGAAAGGCTGTCAGTAAGGCCTTTCGTTTCTTTTTGGTCAGGCTCCAGTATCCGGACACCAGCGAGCCTTCACGTCGTGTCCGCACTTCCACAAACACCAGCGTTTCCTTGTCCCGGCAGACGATGTCGATTTCGTAGCGGCCCATGCGCCAGTTGCGGGTGAGCACCGTCATCCCCTGATGCTTCATGAGGTAGTCCGCGGCGATCTGTTCTCCGAGGCGACCCTGCGTGGCCCGATCCTGGGAAGAACGCAACTGCGGAGGCTTGCGAATCCGCAGGAACCGACGCCACCACCCCGATATCATAATGAAAGGGATGTTAACGGATGCACCGCGACTTGCGATCCGAAAAAAACCATAAACCCATCCGGATGCCGTTGCCTCTATGTATGACGGGTGAATGAAAGGAGTAAGGTTCGAGCGGTGCGCCAAAGACTCAAGTCGCGGTTGGGGTGTAATGGCTAATGAGGCCGATAAGGGAAAGTTATAAAAAGTTTGCCAGTTGATGAATTTGGAATAATCTAGGTTCGTCGACATAGGGGTTGGCGCGCGGTTTATTCCCTGCGGCCGATTTGCAATTCACAAAACCGAACCTGCCATGAAGATTGAAACTACCTCTCCGCTTCTGTTGAACCGTCTGTCGCAAAGCATCTGGACCCGCACGCTGGCCTGTGTGGGTGTATTCTCGATGCTGGTTGGGCCAGTTTACCCGCTTTATGCAAGTGAGGGCATTCCTCCAGCCGAGGATCTCGAGGGAAAGCTGGGCGTGCTGTTCGCTTCAGCGGAGTACGCCCTGACGATGATTGACCCCGACGTCTATGATCTTTCTGCGGCAGCGGAAAAAGCCGGACGTGAGCCCGGGGCCGTCCGGGAGTGGGTAGCGGCCAATACCTCATGGGTCCCATACCGTGGTTTGTTGCGTGGGGCGATGGGGACGCTTGCTGCGAGAGAAGGCAACAGTCTGGATCGGGTGATCCTTTTGGCAGAGCTGCTGAAAAGGAACGGCCATGAGGTGCGGATTGTGCATGCGACGGTGCCTGTGTCCCTGAGAAAGGTGCTCGAGGGTCGGTTGAGGGCGGCACATCGGTTGGGATGGACCTGCGATGCGGCTGAGCCTGTG
>JAQVLM010000458.1 GCA_028704125.1 Opitutales bacterium | reverse complement strand
GGATGCCATTTTCCGTCGTCGTGCACCCAGATCCCGATTTCGGCGGTTCCCGCCCATATCCTGCCTTGTGGATCCTCGTGGAGGGAAAAATGTCGGTGTTTCCCATTGGGGCGAGCTCCCATTCGGAGTTTTCAATGTCGACAGATCTTGTGAAGAGTCCAGAAGTCGTTGCAGCATAGACTCTTCCGTTTGATGCTTCAATAACCTTTCTGTAGCGTATGGATGTGGTTCCCTGTAGATCGGGATCGTCTATGCGCGATATTGATTTCCCGTCGAAAAGGCAAAAGGCCCCGTCCATTCCCACCCACAGACCACCATCGGATCGACGTGCCAGAGAGCCGATCACGCGGCTGCGCAAATCATCATCCGGGGGATTTGGAGGAGGGAGAAAGTCGACGCCGTCGAAAAGAAACAATCCCTGTGCCATCCCAATCCAAAGGCTGCCATCCCGATCGACAGCAAGAGTATTGACTGTGTTAGCCGGCAATCCATTGTCCCGCTTCCACGTCCGCACGTTGCTCTGTTGGATGCTTCGGTCGGGGTTGAGTGCCGACAGCTCTGAATTGCCGATTGCCAGACACAGCAGGATGAGTCTCCGGATCATCCAGCCGGAGCCGATTCCAAAACGCCGCGCAGTTCTCGGCTTGATCGGATGCCTATTCACCATCAGGGTTCAGATATATCTTACGGGCGAATAATGTAAGAGATCGCCCGACTCGATAATCGGTTGATCGTATCGATCCTTTAGGTATAGAGGAGACTAATATTAGAAATGCTATTGATCCGGAAGTGGATCATTGCGATGAAAACCAGCACGAAAGCCCCGTCAGACAGGAACCAGTGAAGCTTCTTTCCAAAGGCTGTCAATCAGGTGGACTGTCGGATAATCGACCATCCCGCGCTGATTGGTGCGCATCAAACCGGTGACACGATCGACGGCATAGCGTCCAACCGCCTCGTGGTTTTGCAAAACTCCGGTTTGGGATTCATCGAAATGATCGATATCAAGCGGGTAGAGAACAACGTCGCGACCGGATCTCCTGCGGATCTCATCCATCTTGGGGATGAGCTCGATCCAATTGGTCACCATCACCTCGACTTCGTATTGCTTAAGCCATGAAATGATCTCGGCACAATCCTGTTCGAGATCCTTTCCAGGAATCACCTTAAGGGGAATCCGGTCGGCCTCCGGAAAAATGGTTTGCCCGACGTAGTAACCCGCTGAAAACAGGTTTCGGGTGTGGGCCTCGTCGTGTTCACCGGTCACCATGCCCACTCTGCGGTAGCCTTTCTCCCCGGCCTTCTCGATGGCGAGCCTCGTGGCCTGCATCTGATTGTTTTCAACCACGTCAAACCGCAGGTTGAATGGAAGCATTTCAATCTTGATCACACTGTAGTATTCCCAGGAAAGCGAAAGGTCGGTCTTATGGGTGAAAGCCGCAATGATCAATCCGCTGATGTTTCGGGTGAGCAGAATGCGATCCAGTGATTTGGAACTGTAATTGCCGGGGCTGTAGTAAAACGGCTCAATCTTGTAGCCGAGTTCATTTGCCCTTCGTTTGGCGCTCTGCAGGAATAGCAGGCGCGGCTGCGAGTTCCGGAGCTGGGCATCTCCCTCCAGATCCATGATGTATCCGATCGTTGGTGGAGCTTTGTTCTCCTGATGGTGTTGCCGGTAGGCAATCAGGGAGGACAGCATGGGATCCGGTTTGTAGCCCAAGAGCCTGGCTGCTTCGTGTATTTTCTCCCGTGTCGCTTTGGGAATGCTGGGGTGATTCCTGAGGGCGAGCGATACCGTTGTTTGATGTACGCCCACACTGGCGGCGACATCTTTCATGGTGATGCGTCTGGAGAGCATGGGATAATGCGATAGTCAGAAATAGGGTGTGGTTAATGAAAAACCGGTTTGGAATGCCCCCAATCTATGGCATGGAACAATTCCGGGGCAATGAAAAACCTTCCGATGCGGCACCGACACTCATCGTCGGTTGCTCACAGGTGGCTCCGGTATTTTGATAGGATCATACCAAAGACATGGCGTTGCGCCAGAAAAAGCTTGAAAATGGGGGCATGGTTTTGGGGTCAATGGTTGGGGTTTGAGGAAACATTTCCGGAATGAAATCCGGAGATTGAAAAAGACGTGGCTGCGTGCAGATTGTTGGCATGTCACGAAAAGCCGTATTGCTTCTCAATCTTGGATCTCCGGACTCCACTCAAGTATCGGATGTCAGGAGGTATCTGGGCCAGTTTTTGATGGATGAAAGGGTGATCAACACCCGCGCGTGGGTGAGGTGGATGGTGGTGCATCTGGCGATTTTGCCGAGGCGCCCGATACGATCGGCGGAGGCGTATTCACGGGTTTGGACAGAGGAGGGCTCGCCTTTGATCGTGACCAGCCGGAGGTTTCGCGATCGGGTGGCGGAGAAGGTGGGTGTGCCGGTGTATCTCGGTATGCGTTACGGAAACCCGTCGACCGATGCGGCTATTGAGCAGGCTAAAGCGGATGGGATCGACGAATTGTTGATTGTGCCGCTGTATCCCCACTATGCGATGTCGAGCTATGAAAGTGCCTTGGTTTGCGCAACGGATGCGATTGCGCGGCTGCATCCCGGCATGCGCTATGAGGTGGTGCAGCCGTTCTATCGGGATGCTGGCTACATCGATGCGTTGCTGGATCAATCCGGACCTTACCTGAAGGGCGAGTGGGATTACCTGCTGTTTTCGTTTCACGGGATTCCTGAAAGTCACCTTCGCATGGGGGATCCGTCCCATGCCCATTGCCTTTGCCGGGCGGATTGTTGCGAAGTGGAGCATCCGGCGCATGCGACTTGTTACCGTCATCAGTGCTTCGAAACCGTACGGGCTTTTGTCCAGGCCGCAGGAATCCCGGCGGATAAATACGGGGTGTCGTTTCAGTCCCGTCTGGGGCGTGAGCCCTGGCTGCAGCCTTACACGGACCAGACGCTCGCATCGCTTCCCTCAAAAGGGGTCCGGAACCTCCTCGTGATTTGTCCGGCGTTTGCAACGGATTGTCTGGAAACTTTGGAAGAAATTGCCATGGAAGGAAAGGAGACCTTCATTGA
>JAQVLM010000457.1 GCA_028704125.1 Opitutales bacterium | reverse complement strand
CCCTTCGTGCTCTCCGCGCTCTTCGTGGTAAAAATTCTTTTTCCAATCCGAGAATCCGGGAGACGGAAATCTCACGATTTCCGCTACGAATCCAGGAACCTTACAATCTTCCTTGGCGGCTTTGCGGCTTGAGTGCAGACGCTGCATGCAGCGTCAAACGAGCGTGAGGCAAATCTTCTTCCATCCTGTGGATACTGTGAATCCTGTCCAAAAAGAAAAGAAGAACAGACAGGATGAACAGGATGAGCAACGGGTCGATATCCCCTTTTCATTGAGCGTTGGCCGAAGTGACGCTTTTGATTGTGGTAGGACTTGACAAGATGCAGTATCACAATGATACTATTGTGGAATGCCCAAGAAGATTCGACAGCTCCTTCTTGAATTGGCCAAATGGGGTTTCGCAGATCGTGGAGGCAAAGGAAGCCATCGGAATCTTGTGCATCCGAAAGGAATCAGGATCACGATTTCAGGCAATCCCGGAGACGATGCTAAAAAATATCAGGTTCGGGCTGTCGAAGAAGCAATCGAAAGGACAAAATGTGAGAAAGAAAAGTGATGCCTATTTGAAGGTCGTTGAGTGGAGCGAACAGGATCGGTGCTATATCGGTACATGTCCGGGACTCATGTTTGGAGGTGTTCACGGGGAGTCCGAGAGAGCAGTCTATGATGAACTCTGCCAAGTCGTCGATGAATGGGTAGAGCAAGCTCGCGAAGATGGGGTGACCCTGCCCGAGCCAACCGCGAACAGGAAATACAGCGGTAGATTTGTTCTTCGGGTGAGCCAGGATACCCATAAGGCGCTATGGATTCGGGCCGCCCAAAGGGGAGAAAGCTTAAACTCCTACTGCAAAAGAGTCTTGGAAAAGGATGCTGTTTGATCACTTAAGAAAAACCGCGCATTTCGTCACCCCGGATACTCACTGGCTCCGTCTGGTTTGGGCTTTTGATTCTGTCTTCCCTTCGTGGTGAGCATATCCTTTTCAATCCTGTCGATCCTGCTAATCCTGTCCAAAAAGAAGAGAAACAGACAGGATGAACAGGATGGGTATTTAACATCGCTCGCGGTGCTCGCTGGATGGTCTTGATCATGAGCTTAGTCGAATGGGCTTCGGCCCGCCGGAACATTCCCGCCATGGCATAACATCACTGTGCGTCAATGTCAGCCGGGTCTATCCACTCGGGTTTCCAACAGCTTGACTTGACCCAAGCCAGAACGGGCTCCATTCTATTTATGTGAAATTCACGCCTCAGGAAACAGAATCCATCGCCAACATCTGCAAGGATCTTGGAGTTGCGAACCTGTATTTGTTCGGATCGGCCCTGGATGCATCCCGGTTTAACGATCAAAGCGATTTGGACTTTTTGGTGGAATTCAATGACGCTCAAATCGATGGTCGGCTTGCCAGATTCACAGGACTGGCATCCGCACTTGAACAACTCCTGAATAGACAAGTGGATCTTGTTTCCTACCAAGCTATCCGGAACCCCTTCTTCAGACAGGAAGTTGATTCCACAAAAACCCGGATATTCACACTTGATGCGGCTTAGACAAAAAAACTGATCTGGGATGTCCTGGAGAATAGCAAAGCCGCACTGAGATATCTCAGCGGTCTCGATTTTGAAGCATTCTGTAGTGACGACAAAACCCAGGCTGCCGTGGAACGTCGACTGGAAATAGCAGGTGAGGCGTTGAAACGTCTTCGGGAGATCGACGAAGCATCTTTGTCGGAACAAATTCCGGACTATTTCAGAATCATAGGACTGAGAAACCACATTGCACACGGTTATGATAATGTGGATCTGGCCACGCTCTGGGACGCTGCGGCAAACCACACACCTCAATTGATAGCCGCGACCCAATCATGGCTGGAGAACGCTGACATGGTTCCTTGACAAACGATCCACAACGCACCGCGGGACAAGCCCATAGTTCACAACGAGGAATGCTGCGTCACTCCGCTTCGCTATAAGCCCTGCAGGCCACCTACGTTTTGCTGGCGCAAAACAGCAGACTAAGGATTCCGATCTTCCGGAGGGGGTGGCTTCAGCCATCCTCTATTACTATACTCCACCTAGCCGATCTTCCCTCTGCCTCTCCGGATCTCTGCGCGAGAACCTCTTCTTCGATCCTGTCCAAACGAGTTCTATTCACCACTTTCGAGCCGAAAACGACACTCAAGCGATAGCGCGAAGCAAAGGACACCGAGAGCACGAAGGAAAGAAGAAGTCTGAGCTACAAGATCACAAAATCCACAGAGAAGAGGTGATCCGCAGATGGCACAGATTTCCACAGATTGAAGACCCCCATTCTCTTCCCTTTGTGCTCTTCGGCTCTTCGTGGTTAAGGATCTTCAATCCCTCTTCCTTGGCGGCTTTGCGTCTTGAGTGCAGACGCTGCATGCAGCGTCAAACGGGCGTGAGAGCCTCTTCTTCAATCCTGTAGATCCCGTTAATCCTGTCCAAATAAAGAAGAGGAACAGACAGGATGAACAAGATTAACAGGATGATTTTTAACATCGCTCGCTTCGCTTCGCTATAAGCCCTTCGGGCCACATACGTTTTGCTGGCACAAAACAGCAGATTCACCATTGAAAATATGTAGCCCTTCGACCTGGCTCAGGGCGTCTGTGCCCGGAGCCACAGGCGAAGGGCGTAAGCCCGCAGGGCGATGTGGAAGAATTCTTCCCCTTCGTGGTTGGGGATCCAACGATCCGATCACAAGCGATCCATCGGGCTGGTGATCCCCAAGCCCGGCCGGCGCATCACATGGGTGTAGATTTGGGTGGTCTCCACACTCTGGTGCCCCAACAGATCCTGCACCGTCCGGATATCCGTTCCCGCCTCCAGCATATGCGTCGCAAACGAATGCCGCAGCGCATGTGTGCTCACCGCCTTCGCAATCCCCGCACGCCGCGCAGCCTCCTTTATAGCATTCTGATACCGGTTCGGCATCACGTGATGGCGACGTTCAATCCCCGTTCGCGGATCCACTGAAAGCTTCCGGCTTGGCCACACCCACTGCCACTCCCAACGCACACCCGCTTTCGGATACTTGGACGCCACACTTGGCGGCAAATACACTCCGGCCAAC
>JAQVLM010000456.1 GCA_028704125.1 Opitutales bacterium | reverse complement strand
GCGGCATGACAAGGAATACTGTAGAGTTGTTGTCCGGATACCGTTTGATAGGGTCCGGTTGAATCAATCTACTCCGGTTTTGATTAATTTCCCTTGATCTACATCAATTCTATCATCCTTTTCGGCGATTGGCCCGGATTAGCCGATACCCTCGCGGTGAGACTTGTCAGTCTTCGACGTAAAGGATTCTCGAGCATTGGTCGCATGTGGCCAGTTCACCCATGCGTGCCTTTTTGAGCGTATCGTTGGAAACCCGCATGTGGCATCCTCCGCAGCACTGATCCCGCACTGGCACAATACAGGGTGGACGCTTTCCCTGGCTCTTGAGTCGCGTGTAGCTGGTCATGAGGGCAGGATCGACATCGATTTTTGCTGTTTCCAATGCGGCTGAAGCCGTCTTGAGTTCTGATGCAATCGAAAGAGCTTTCTTTTCCCAATCCCCGATTACGCCGTTGAGATAGGCCACACGCTCTGAGCAGGTCTTGCGATCCGCATCGAGTTTTCCGCTTTTGGAATCAATTTCATCGAGAATTCCAAGGACGGTATCCTCACACTCGGATACTTTAGCTTCGGCATTACGGATCTGTTCGTTGAAAGCCTCGTATTCCTCGGTCTTTTTTACAGTGATCTGCTGCGTCTTGAAACGGGTGATCTGGGTTTCCAGGTTTTCAATTTCAAGTTCGGCTTGAGAACGTCTCAGCTCACATGAGGCAATTTCCTGTTGTTGCCTTTTGATCTCAGCTTCTTCCGCGGCGATGGATTCACGAATCCGGGCAATCTCACCTGGAACGGAGTCGAGTTGCTGGGAAAGGTGGATCACCTGGGTATCCCAGTCCTGATAATGCAGGGCTTTTTTCAACGTATCGGAGATCACGGGTATGTTCTCGGTTTTTTTTGAATGGAATGCAACGAAAAGATAAGACGTCAGATTGCCTCGCCGATAGCGATAAAAATGGGGCCAGCGTAGTAAATTGGAATGGCAGTATTTGAACGAACGTTAGATTAGGATGGAGCTTTTTGTTCTTTGGCTTGAGCTTCATTCTGAACGTCTTTGGGCCGGAGAGGGATTATCACTTGGTGGAATAACCCGTGTTCCATCGACGGGTAATGGCTGCAACAAGATTGGCTACCTGGAGTCCCGAAGGGTTCCCCTTGTCGCGCTCAGCATCCCGGGTGGTCACAAGTCAGCTTTCAGCCTTCATGGGTTGCGTCACCTGCATGGCTAGGTTGTGTGCACTTGTTATGGCGGCGTGCCAGTGTCGCCGCCCAGCTGCGACCTTTCACGAATAGTATGATTCCGACAATGAAAGGGATGAAGGCCTGTGACACATCGTAGCCACTGTATTCTTGTCCGATTGTGGAACTTGCGGATGCTGCTGATTTGAGGAAAAAGTGGGTCCAGTTCAGGACCTGAGGTAAGTGACTGACACCATAGAATAGCCCAATCGCAATGCGAAAGGCGCGTGAATAGGCGCGACAATGGTTGGAATGCGGATTGGGTTGATGCAGATCAAGGAAACGGGATGAGGAATCGGTTAGGTTGTGGTCAGGAGACCAAACCGGATGGGACACAGAACCGAACAGAATGGACAAGCGGATCAGGTAGACGATAGCGCTCGCTCTGGGTCGAGTGAGGAGGCGTCCCAAATCGGTTGGGGGAGATCCGCTTTGGTGGTGGCGTGGTTGTTCCTGTGTGTCACGGCGCTGATGGGGTGGATGATGCGGTGGCATATGATGTGGCCGATTCCGGGGCTGAACTATGGAAACATGCTTCACGGGCATTCCCACACGGGCTTTTTGGGTTGGGTATTCAATGCCTTGTTCGTGTTTGGAGTGGCAGCATTTGCAAAAGAGCCGGACCAGCGGTTTTTCCGGAGGCTGTTTTGGGTGACGCAAGTGCCGATGGCGGTAATGGTGGTGTCGTTTCCGATGGAAGGCTATGGGGTGCTCAGCATTGTGGTGTCGACGCTGCATTTGGTCGCGGGATTTGTGTATGCGATCCGGCTCATGATGGACAACCGGGTCGGGTCTGCCGTTGGATTGTGGATGAAGCTGGCGTTGTGCTTCATGATGTTGTCGGCCTTGGGTCCGCTGGCTCTTGGCCCAATCAAGGCAGCGGGGCTGGGGGACAGTGCGTGGTATCGCAACGCAATCTACTTCTACCTCCATTTTCAATACAATGGATGGTTTCTGTTCATGCTCATTGCCTTGGCGGTGGAGCGGGCAAGCAAATCGGGATATTTGCCCGGACTCCAGATGCGGTGGGCGTTGATCGGGATAGTTGTCGGATGTGTGGGCGGGTATGCGCATTCTGTGCTGTGGATGCGTCCGGATGCATGGGTTTACTGGATCGCCGGGGTGGGCGCGTGGGCGCAGTTGGCTGGCTGGATCTTGTTGAGTCGCGGGTTGAAGCGCTGGTTCCGGTCGTCTGTTAAGGGGGTGAAACCTTTCCTATGGGTGGCGTGGATCAGTCTGAGCCTGAAGGTGCTTCTGCAGGTGATAACGGTTTTTCCTTGGCTTTCCGGGTATGCGGAGAGCAGCCGCTTTGCGGTGCTGTTCTACCTTCACCTTGTGCTGTTGGGAGGGGTTACCCCGATGTTGTTGGCGGAGGGGTTGATGCGATGCTGGATCGGGATGAACCGTTGGGTGATGGCGTCGGGAAAGGTTGCTTTGGGCGGGTTTGCACTGCAGCAAATGCTGCTGTTGTTGCCGGATGCCGGTGCGATGATGGGGTTTGGAGTTCCGCAGTATTGGAACGAGGGGCTGTTGTTCGCTGCCACTTGGATGACCGTGGGAGTATTTGGTCTTGGGGCGGGATTCTTTGCCGTTCCCTTGATCCGGATCAAGGAGTTGAGACGCAATCCGTGCGAAGTTAAGGGTATGGAAGCTGGATCTGAGCAAAGCATACCCCGATTTGAGAGCGTTCAGCCATTGGAGGACATCCGGGAGAACCACAACGGGCTGGGTGTTCAAGGACCGGAATCGCACCGTGTTTTTCTGTGGGTGTTTCTAGTGGTGGGTATGGGTTGTCTGTGGCTGGCTCTCACCCAAATGCTTCGAGAGCCTGAGGTGATTGTGGCGGGATTCTGGTCCG
>JAQVLM010000037.1 GCA_028704125.1 Opitutales bacterium | reverse complement strand
TGCCGGCATCGGGTTCGCTTACCCGTTCGGTCTTTGGATGGAGCAGTGGTGGGAAGACCCCATTGGCGAGCCTGTACACAGGTTTGATCATTTTGGCGGTGGCCGCTGGCTTGGGTGGATGCCTGATGTGGATTCCAAAGGCTGCTTTGGCGGTCGTGGTGATCGTAATCGGGATATCATTGGTCAGCCGTCATCAGATCTTTCTCGCATGCCATTCCACAGGGTCGGATGCCATCGCCTTTTACACCACCCTTGCCGGCGGTTTGTTGCTTCCTCTGGATATGGCGATCTATTTGGGTACGGGTATCTCCATATTCCTCTTCCTGAAGAAGGCCGCTGCCCCGGATCTCATCGAATACACGTTCACGGAGGAAGGACGACTCACCGAAAAACAAGGGCGGGCTAAACAGGTTCCCGAGGTTTCGATCGTCCATGTCGAGGGTGATCTCTTTTTCGGGTCTGCGGATTTGTTCCGCGACCAGATCCGGCGCATCATCGAGGACGATAATTTGTATGTGCTCATTCTACGGGTAAAGAATGCCCATATTCTGGATGCAACCTGTGTCATGGCGCTTGAAGAGCTGGTCAAAACCATGAAGGAGAAGAATCGTCACCTTCTTGTCAGTGGGGTTCGGGCTCGCATCTACAAGGTGCTCGAAAAATCCAGGGTCCTGGATGCGATCGGACGGGAAAACGTGTTCAGGGAAGCCGTTGACAATCCGACCTTTTCAACCGCGATGGCGATGAAGCGTGCGCAGGCTTTGCTCGGTGGACGCGAGGCAAATGTGACGATCTATGTCAACCCTGCTGCATCAAAGGAAGAGAGTGATAGTGTTGTAGGTTGAGGATTGTCCGAAATTGCGGTCCGACCCATTTCATTGGGAAGCATTGAATTCGGTGTTGTTGTAACCGTTTCACAGGAAGCAAGCGACGATCCTCACGCTTGGGCAATCGCGGACTGGATTCCGTGTTCGATTTTCCTTGATTCGAATTCAGTCCCAGCCTAGCTTGCGAAACTCTGCTGTGGCCAGCTTAGCTCAGTTGGTAGAGCTTCCGCCTTGTAAGCGGACGGTCGTCGGTTCGATTCCGACAGCTGGCTCCACATTCCCCTCTTTGTCGGGTCTTCTCGTGTCATGTGTAAAGGCGGAGCCTTCAACCCACTCTTTCCAACCGCCTGTATTCCTTGCGAAATAAAAACACAGGGCCTTTATTGACAGGTGTTTTGATTGAGATTAGGTTTGAGGAAAAGGGGATATATGAAGCGGAAACGAATGATTGTTCAGAATCGGGATGGCGTCTATCATTTGATGAGCCGGTGTTGTTTGGGTGAGCATTTGCTGGAGGATGGGGAGAAGGAGATGTTCATCGGGATGATGCGGCGGCAGGCTGCGTTTTGTGGGGTGGATATTCTGGCGTATTCAGTGATGTCGAATCATTTCCACATCCTGGCACGGGTGCGGCATGAGAAGCCGCAGACGGATGCTGAGTTGTTGAGCCGTTATCGGGCTTTCCATGAGGGTTGTCGGATCTCCCCTTATTCGATAACACCGGATGGGCTGGAGAAGATGCTGGAACGGAAGGATGAGATCGCGCAGCACGCGCGGGATGCTCTGCTGGCTCGGATGGGGGATGTGTCGGTGTTCATGCGTGAGCTCAAGCAGCGTTTCACGATCTGGTATAACCATCAGAACGGAAATCGTGGAACTTTGTGGATGGAGCGTTTCAAGAGTCTGGTGGTTGAGCCCTCGCTGCAGGCAATGGCAACCGTTGCGGCCTACATCGACCTCAATGCGGTGCGCGCTGAGCAGGTGGATGATCCGGCGGATTACCGTTTTTGCAGCTATGCCGCGGCGATGGGAGGAAAGGCGTCGGCCATGAATGGCTACCGGCTGATCTACGGTGGACGTGCCTTTTCGGAAGCGATAGCGGCGTATCGTCTGTGCCTGTTTGGGAAAGGCGCGAAACCGAAAGGCGAATTGGATAAGGACCGTGGCGTAATACCCCTGGAGAAGCTGGATGCAGTGATCCGGACTGGCGGCAAAGTGGAGATGTCTGAATTGCTGCGGCGCAGGGTGCGCTACTTCAGTTATGGAATGGCGATCGGTTCCAAGCGTTTCCTGAAGGGGATCTATGATGAGCACCGGGAGTGTTTTCCCGAGAGTCGAAAGGCCCGTTTTGCGTCGATGAAAGGCGCGGATTGGGGTGAATTGCAGGTGGTTCGGGATCTGAAAGTCAACTTGTTCGGATGATGATGACCTGATAGATGACGAAGCGGTGTTGGGATGGTAATCAGCCACCGTGATCTGTTATTCCGCTGTTGAGTCAACAATCGTTAGGAATCGTTGTTCGCTGTGGATCGGCTCGGGCTTCGTAATTTGTGTCGGAAAGGTGGATCGATGTCATGTCTGAAGTGGTCTGATTCACGGTTTTGACTTCCATGGATTTCCGAAGCCAAGCAGAAGGGATCGCCGGGCGATGGCACATCCCTTTGACTGAGATGCCAGGGTTGGCTCGGTTTGGCGGGTATGGGTTATTCCACTTGGATGGTGAAGCTTTGGGAGTGGGAGTTGAATTCGGGTGCGTACATGCACTGGATTGAGGCGATGCCGCTCAGGTAGGTGCCGCGATGTTGGATGCGGGTGGAGTATTCAAAGACGTACGTCCCTTTGGGGAGGTTATCGATGAAGAAGTGGGTGGCGGTGTCGCGGGTGCTTTCGTAGTAGGAGAGGCGGTCCTGCCATTTGTAGCGGCTGAGCACGTTGACCGGTTCCGTGCCGCTTCCCCTTTGATCCTTCATGTGGACAAACTCGAAGTCGCGGTCGGCACGCAGTTCGATGCGAACCACCAGTTCATCTCCTGGGGCGAGCGGGCCCGAGACGGGTTTGAGGACAGGTCCGCTTTCGCCGGTCTGCTTGATCCAGAGGGATTTCCTGAGCTTGAGCGGGTTGTCCTCGTGGGGCATGACTTTTTCAATGTCCTCAATGTATTGCCAATGGGCACTGCCCCAGGCGACGCCATCGTCAGTCTTCCGCAAGGTGATTTTTCCCATATCGGGGCGAATCTCGTTCCTGATCCAGGTTTGCTCATAGAAACCGGTGCCGGCTTCGACATGTTCCGGCTGAATGGTCTCGCCTCCGAGGGACACTTCCACCAGCGCACGATATTCCGATGATAGTCTGAGCCTTCCTGATTGAGTAAGGGGGCTTCAGTCATTCGACTGCGCTCATGATCGAGCCCGGCGTATTCTAAAAAGTAGGGGGAGCATCCTTGCTCGCCCTTCTTGGGGCGTAGACTGGATCAAAGAGGACGCGAGCAAGGATGCTCCCGCTACTTTGGGGATGCGCAGAGGAAGATTGGAAGAGGAACCACGAAAGGCACCGAAAGCACGAAAAGGGGAGAAGAGGCGTATGGGCAGCGCCGTTGCGGGTAGGGATGAGCGTCCCCGCTCATCCGCCAGCGATGGAATGGTTGGTGGGGTATGGGAATAGAGGATGGCTGAAGCCACCCGCTCCGGTAGAGGGCAGTTGATTTCTTGTCCAGAGCAGCAGGTATGAAGAGGATTATTTGCCACAAAGCACACACCACAAAGGTTGGATGTGAGTGATGGCAGATCCTTCTTCGTGGACCTTCGTTTCTTCGTGGTGAATCTATCTTCTTCGATCCAGTAGATCCTGTTAATCCTGTTCAAAAAAAGAGTTCTCTTTAGCACAAAGGGGGAATGGTGTTTTCTGGAGCGGTGCTGGAGGCCGAAGCGGAAAACGGGATGATCGAGGGAGGAGTCTTCGAGGAAACGGACGATTTCGATGGTGTGGAGGTCGCCCACGACCAGGATAACCGGGAGCCGTCAAGCCATGGCCACGGGAGACGGTAGAAGGCAGTTGTCCGGACTCGCGCGGCGAAGCAGGGTTTGCAGGGGACCCGGAAGAGGGTGACCAAGGCTGGCATGACGCTATTCCACGACAAAGGATCCGACATGGATCACCTCCTTGATATCTTTGAGGCGGAGGGTGACACTCTTTTCCTCGAACTCCGGGGTGCCGAATCCGGTCTGGAATGCGAGCTGTAGCGTGGTGCTGCCCGAGATGATCTGCTGGGTGTTTCCGTAGTAGTTGGCTTGAATCCGGTAGGTGCCGGACTTGGCCATGCGGAGAACGAACTCCTCGGGGCCGTAGCCGCGGGTGAAATCCCGACTGATGAGACCGCCCTGATAGGTGAGGTTGTGATCGTATTTGCAGGTTTCTCCGTTTGGATCGGTAACCCACAGGTCAATATCGGTGTTGTCGGCGTCCCATGTAAGGACCACGCGCAGGTCAAGCGGCATCGGCCGGATGAAGCGCGCATCGATTGCGCTGAGATCCAGCCCGGAGGGTGCGGTGGAGATCAAAGCATTGAGCTCGTTCAGCGCAATCAGCTCGATCTCGGGGAAACGCCCATCCCACGAAGAGGATATAACCTTCCAGAAAAGGTCGATGGCTTTGCGGTGGTCTCCGATGGTCTGCCATGTGAGTGCGAGGTCGCGGAGGCTCTGGGGTTCCTCGGGGCGGATGCTGGCGACCTTTTCAAAGACCGGGATTGCGAGTTCGGGATGTCCGGCCTGAACGAGGCGGTAGCCCAGAATCCGGAGGATGGAGTGGTTTTCGATCTGGATTTCGGCCAGGTTGGAGAGGACGCGGAGCGCAAGGTCCGGCAGGTTTTTGTCCATGAGGATGTCAAAGCAATCGAGGTAGAATGCGGTGCTGCGCAGGTAGTCCGGTTTTTCTTCCAGATAGGCGCGGTAGCAGTCCTCACCGTCCATGCGGTTGAGGTGGGCGGCATAGGATGAGTCGGGTTTCCATGGCTGGAGTGCGATGGTGGCCGTGTTACCCGGTGCAGTGGAAGCCGCTCCATCGGGCCCATCTCCGAGGCCGCCGGGTTCGCCGTAGTCGTGCATTTCATCCGATGCGACCCTTCCCAGCGCTTCGCCTTCTGCTGAGAACACAACTGTTTCGCGGACTTGGACTTCCTCTGGCACGGATGCGGAAAAGGTTGCTCCCATGGGTGCGGGGGGAATCGCACCGGCAGTTTGCGCGCTTTCTTTCTTCTCATCGGATTTCTGCGGGTCGTCCTTCGGGAACTTCTTCTCATACCACTTGATCCTGGATTGGAATAGCCTTAGGACATCATCGAGGTGACGTTCCTGATCCGCGTGTTTGTTTTGGTCGAGCTGCCGGATCCGGTTCTCGTATTCGGAAAGCATGGACGCGGGCGGGCGGATGCGGTAGGTGACGTAGTCCTCGATGGTGTCGAGGATGATGAGGGAAGTTCCTTGAGTGACGATGTTGAAATCCTTACCCAACTGCCCGATCTCGGCCCGGTTGCGTTCAAAATCGGTTTCCAGTGAACGTATCAGCGATGCTGCCCAAACCCGTGGCACGAGTGGAGAAGCGGGAGTATTTGATGAGACGGGGATCAGGTGGGAGTGGGATTTGCCATCTCCGGTACGGATCACGAGTTGGATCGAAGCCTGGTTTGCCCGGAGAATGCCCGTAACTGCGGCGCCTTGATTCAGACGTGCGCCGGCAGCGGGTGTCACAAACGCGAGATCCTGGGGGTTGTAATCGATCGATTCGATGATGGAGGGTGCGTCGGTAAGTTGTTGGATCGCATTGTCCGGGGAATCGGAAAGCAGGTTGACGAAGGCCCCTCCCGAGCGCTCGGAAAGGTCCCGCATGCGGGAGGTGTCCGACTGTGCGGTGGATGTGACGCAAAACACCGGGACGCTGCTGGTGAGCGGATCGTTGGAACCCCAGTTCTTCATGCCATCGCTGAAGACAATGCACCAATCTCCGGTGAATGCCGAAGCGAGCGCATCCCAGCCGGTTGCGCCATCCCTCGCTGCTGACTTCAGGGTGTTGCGGAGCCCGGACCAGTCGCCTTTGCGAATGGAGAGAGTGCCCGCGTCCTCGATCGAGTTGCGCAGGAAGTGGAGCCTAACGTCGACGTCGGGATAGGCGGCGAAGAAGGATTCGAGAAACGCGAACTCGCGATCGAAGTCGCGTTGTTGGGCGGAGCCGGAGGCGTCCCAGACCAGTGAAATGGTAGAAGGCGCCGGGCGTTTGGATGGCGAGTGAGAGGGGATCGTCAGGGGCACATAGAAGTAGGTTTTGCCATTGGCCTGTCCCGTGAAAGCGTGGGGTTTCGATGCCTGAGGCAGCTCGACTTCGACCGTGCCGTCGGCTTTGAAGTTGGTGGCCGCGGCCTCGCTCACCCAATCCTTCCGCCAGTCCGAGAATACCAGATCATTGCCTGTCACATGGACCCCGGGGATGGAGTCCGATCCTCTTACTTGTATGCGGATCGAGAAGCTTTTGACGGTGCCGTGGTTCAGCGGAAGCCTGAAGACCGGGCGGTTTCCCTGGGTGGACAAGTCTTCCAGCGTGCCGATGATCACCCGTTTTGAGCCGTTGGCCGGGATCGGGTAGATGCGGGCGCGGTAGTGGTTTCCCTCGGTGCGTTCGAGTAGCCCGGGATCGACTCCGCGTCGCTCGATGGCTTCAAATACCTCCTGGCCACGCTCCTTTTCGACCGGGACCGCCTCGCGGAGTTCGCCGGAAACATCCATGGCGAAACGCACAACGCTTTGGCCCTCAAGCAGAGGAAACTCGAGACTGCCCTCGAGAATCGTGCCATTCGGGTTGTGGAACACCAGTTCCGAAGTGGTCATGGCATAATTGCCCAGGATGTCGACATCGATTCGAACGCTCTCCAAAACCACGCCCTTGTCGGCGCCGGGCACCGAAAGGGAGACTTTGGGGTTTTCTGCAAAAGAGGTGAGTCCGAACACCATCAAGGCGGCGGACAGGATTGAGCGGCGTATTCTGAGCGGATTTTTCATAGCAGGTTTCGGGAGGAATAGAAGGAACAGTGGCTTCGCTTCACACACACCCTACGCATAACCCGATCGGAATATTAGTCAGTTTTTCCGGGATGACGGTTCTTCGATGATTCCGCCGTCATCCGAATGGTGGGAGTGGTGGATGCAGCGGATAGCGAAAAAACGGTCCCAGAAGAACCGAAGGGTCGATGGGTCATCCGGGAGGCCAGCGGAGCGGACGTTTTCCGAGCAGGTGGACGTGGAGATGGGGAACCGACTCGCCGCCGAATGGGCCGTTGTTGATGACGACTCGAAAACCCTGATCCAGCTCGAGTTGGCGTGCGAGGGAAGCTGCGGTGAGCATCAGCTTGCCCAGCAGGGCTTGATCTTCAGCAGTCGCCTCCGTGAGCCTTGGGATAGGCTTCTTGGGGATGATCAGCACATGGACGGGAGCCTGTGGGTTGATGTCATGCAAGGCGATGCAATCGTCATCCTCGTAGGCGATTTTGGCAGGTATTTCCCGGTCGATGATCTTCGAGAATAGGGTTTTGTCGCTCATAAAATGAAAGGGTTCAGAAGTAGATCAGCGTGAGATCGCAGCCTTTGCGGTGCCAACTGAGGGCGATCTCATCGAGGTGATTACGGGCTTCTTCGAATCGTTTCCATGCTGCCTTTGACCAGAATGCCGCACCCTTCCGGCAGGCTTCCTGAAGCCCGCAGATAAGCAAGGTGGCTTTGGAGTAGCCCGCCAGTTCGTTGAGTTTAGCAAGGAAGGCGGCTCGCATCCAGAGCGGTTCGCCCTCAAGGTCAGTGACTTCCCAGAATGCGAGGCCAATGCTGTCGCGGAATCCCTGAAGGTGGAGCTGGAAAATGCTGCGTGCGCAGTCGATGATGTGGCTGTCCGAGTCTTCGGATGCATCCACTTCGTCGAGAAAGAAATCCACGGCTTTGGAGATCTCCGTGCGGTTCTCGGTATCTTCAGGAGCTATGGCGGACAGAAGCGCGTTCAGCGCCTTGAGTCTGCGCGATGGTTGGAGCTTCGGCATCGGAAATGCAGTCCATCAGGAAGGGAGGGAAAATGCAAAACGAAAGCATGGGATGTGAATAACTTGGTGGGTGCGGAGTTGGGCAGGCTGGAATGTGCCAAAAAAACGCCCCGGACAGTGTGGCTGTCCGGGGCGTTGAATCGAGAGTGGACTGTCGGGATTCAGGGATTTGGGCTTACATCCGGATGGCGATGAAGCCGTAGGTGCCCTGATGCACGACGTAGAGGCGGTTGATTCCCTTCTGGAGGGCGGCGCGGGCTTCCTCGATGGTTTTGCCGGGGCGTCCGTTTACCTCGAGGATGACCATCCCCGGACGAAGGGCGCGTGCGTAAGGTGACGTGGGTCGAATTTCGGTAATCACGAGCCCGTTGATGGTGTCGGGAATCCCGTATTGCTGTCGCAGCTCCTGATTCGCGATCTGGGTGACGACCCCTTCGAAAAGCTCATTAACGGTTGTTGCTCCGGTGCCATATGGATCATTTTGATCAGCGAGGATTACCGGAAGGATGAGTTCCTTGCCGTTGCGGATCAAGGTGACCTGAACCTCGGTTCCCGGAGTGTACTGAGCGACGGTGAGACGAAGGTCGGCAGCGTTCTTGATCCGGTGATTATTGATCTTGATGATAATATCGGAAGGCAGGATACCCGCCTTTGCTGCGGGGAGGTTGTCCTGAGCCTGCGTCACGACTGCGCCTTGGTTTGAATCCATGCCGAAGGATTCGGCCAG
Organism: Opitutales bacterium; assembly: GCA_028704125.1. Lineage (GTDB taxonomy): Bacteria > Verrucomicrobiota > Verrucomicrobiia > Opitutales > JAFGAQ01 > JAFGAQ01. The sequence continues at coordinate 3,834 of JAQVLM010000037.1, read as the reverse complement.
ATCGGGAGATAGGTCATCAATGAGAACTCCGAGCATGCCCCGGCGGATTTGGCCGTCGGTGATGAGCGATACCATGATGCTGCGGGCCAGTTTGACGGGAACGGCGAAGCCGATTCCGATGCTGCCTCCGGACTGGGAGACAATCGCGGTGTTGATGCCAATGAGGCGACCCATGGCGTCCACGAGCGCGCCGCCCGAGTTTCCCATGTTGATAGCGGCGTCGGTCTGGATAAAGCTTTCGTAGGAATTGTCACCCAGGATTCCGATACGGCGACTGGTGGCCGAGATGATGCCCATCGTTACGGTGCGGCCTACTCCCATGGGATTTCCGATGGCGAAAACGATGTCGCCGATCATGAGGTTGTCGCTGTCGGCCATATTGGCGTAGGGCAAGTCTTCCGCCTCGACCTTCAGGACGGCGATGTCGGTTTTCTCGTCGAAGCCGACGATTGTGGCCTTGAGTTCGCGTCCATCATTGAGGTTGACGAATATTTCGTCTGCCTTGGCTCCGTTGCGGTCGGAGATAACGTGGTTGTTGGTAAGGATGTATCCATCTGCCGAAACGATGACTCCAGATCCCTGGCCTGAAGGGACACTGCGCATCTCAGGTTCTTCTTGCTGAGGTTGGTTTTGCTGGGGCGGTGTCGGGATGCCATAGAAACGCCTGAGCATCTCTTCGAAGGGATCCACTCCACGGTTGTTGGAGACCCGAACAAGACGTGCGGTGTAAACGGCGACCACGGCCTCCTGGACATCCTTGAGCTGCCCGGCATAAGAAGTCAGTGCAGGTGCTCCGGCGCGCTGAAGAGACGTGGTGTCGAGTGGGAATCTCTCGCTGTCAGGTATGGTGTCGGCAGCGGGTTTGTCGCCCTCTCCCCATGCGCAGGCGGTCAGTGCCAGAAGGCAGGTTGATGCGATAAGCGAATGGAAGGTCAGTTTATGCATGTGCTTCATGTATGGATTAAAGATTGTAAATGTCCTTGTCCCAATGCAAACAACGGATTAGGCGCAATATCGGTTGCATCGGAATCTTGATTGAAACCGGTGCAGAGACAACGGCCATGCTGACTTAGTCTACAGGTGCAGGAAAAACATTCAAAATGAGCGAAAACACTTTGAGCGGGAATGCCAACAACGAATCGATCATCGCACTCCTTCACGGGCCTGATCAGCCAGGACTGGTGGCCAGAGTAGCGAACTGGATCTGGGAGCGGGGTGGAAATATCCTGCATGCGGACCAGCATCGGGATGGTGAGGCCATCGTGTTTTTTCAGCGGGTTGAATGGATCCCGGGATCGGGAAGTCTGGAGGAGGAATCCGCTGCGTTTGAGGCGTTTGCACAGGAGATCGGGATGCATGTGAAGACTTCCACTCCGAATGCGAAACCAAAAGTGGGGTTGTTTGCATCGAAGTATGGACACTGTTTTCACGATATTGTGCTGCGATGGCGGTCAGGTGAGTATCCCTGCGATATCGCATGCGTGATTTCGAATCACCGCGATCTTGAGGAGGACGCCCGGCACTATGGGATTCCCTATCATTATTTTCCGATGACCAAGGAGAACAAGGCATCGGTGGAGAAGGAGGAGGTTGAGTGCCTCCGGTCCTATGGGGTGAAGCTGGGTATTCTGGCCCGCTACATGCAGATTCTTTCGGCTGATTTTCTGAAGGGTTTCGGGCATCCGGTGATCAACGTGCACCACTCATTTCTGCCGGCGTTTGCCGGGGCGCGACCCTATCAGCAGGCCTATGAGCGTGGCGTGAAGCTAATCGGGGCGACCGCGCACTACGTGACGCCTGTTCTCGATCAGGGGCCGATCATCAACCAGGCAGTGGCTGCGGTGCACCATCGCCACACCATCCGGGACTTGATGCGCAAAGGGCAGGACCTTGAGAAAATGGTCCTGGCGCAAGCGGTGCGCTGGCACTTGGAGAACCGGATCCTGACTTACGCCAACAAGACGGTGGTCTTTGACTGATTTCCCCGTGGTTTTTTGGGGGGATGAGTATGTTGATCAAACCTAGGCAATGGATGTGGAGAATGTCGAAGTGGAGAGATCAGGTTTTTTGGATCAGTATGCTAAGGATATTGGTATAAGGAAACGGATTGCAAGTTTGGATTCGAATCGGGTATTGATGATGAATGAGCAGCATTGAGTCTGAAATGGGGAAAGTGATTGGACGGAGGCCATCTCCGCTTCGGGCGGTCTCAATTCTCTTGTTCGGCGTATATGTAATGTATTCGAGTGTTGCTTTGTTGAAAGGAGGATTCGAACCGGATGAAGGTTTCTATTTGTTTGCAGCCAAACTTGTATCCGAAGGGGAAAGACCCTATGCGGATTTTGGGCTGACTCAGCCTCCCGCACATGCGTGGCTGGGCTCTGTCGTGTTACCTTACTTGGGATGGACCGTTTATGGGACGCGTATGCTTGGTCTTATCCTTTCCTGTTGCACTGTTATTGTGGGTAGTATCTTTCTTTTGCGAAAGAAAGGCTGGTTTTCTGTGGTGGTTTTCCTTTTGTTGTTCCTTTCTTCGCCCGGTTGGATGGAGCGTGCAACCATTGGAAAGCCATTTGCTTTGGGTGGATTTGTTATTCTGATCTCGGGTGCAATCGTTTTGTCCGACATCCCAATTGTCTGGCGTTGGTGGCTCTATACGGCTTTTTCTGCCATTGGATGTCTGGTGCGATTGCCACTTGCACCCATGTTTATTATTGGAAGTGTTGGTTTGTTATATAGTCTTCCGAACAACAAAACCAGAATAGCGTTTTTTTTCGGATCTGTTTTGGTCTCATTTCTAGTTTTAGTTTCTATTGGGTGGAAGTGTTGGGATTCCATGTTGTTTTGGTTAGTAGACTATCATCGTCTTCGAATTATGCCTCCGGGGGGGATTTTTCCATTAAGTTATATCATAAAAGATGGATTGAGCCATTCAACAATGAGTTGGCTTCTGTTATTGTTTGCGATGTGGTATCAAAGAAAAAACGTACTTTTTTTGGGCCTGTGTGTTGGAGTGTTGATGAGTTTAATATTTAATCTCGGTTCGTATCGCGGCTATGGCGTTTATGTTGTGTTTTTCATACCGCTTTCTATTTTGCTTGTGTCGTGGGGCCTTGGCCCGGTTATCGATAATATCAGGCACTCATTTAAGCCTTATTTAATATATGTTGCGATGGGTTCTGTTGTTTTTGGGGGATGGATGTTCCGGAATGCCCCCTATGGTTGGGAGCACTCGGACTATTTGGAAGAGTATGATTCTGTCGTGAGATTTGTTCGTCGAACGGTTCGACCCGCATCACAAATTGTTGCCACGACAATAGAAGTTCCGGTGTCTGCTGGTTTCAATGTTCCCAATAAACTTGCAATGGGCATGTTTGGTTTTACGACAAGTCTATCCCAGGAAAGAGCCGATCAGGTTCATTTTTCCACTGTTTCTGACATTATTGGTTTTTTGGAAGATCCATCCACAGATGCTTGGGTTGGTTCCACAATGTTCAAACTGAATTATAATTGGTCATCACCCGATCAGTTGAGGATTTTTGATGAAGACAGAAGTGCCATTATCAAATGTTTGGAAGATAACTATCGGGTTTCCTATATGAACAAATATTATGTGGTTATGCTGAGAAAACGAGAAACGACACTCTGAGCATGCACCTCATTCGAATGTAATATGTATTTCGCGGCGTCGTAGGTCGTGACTGAACACTGAAGTGGCCCCGGAAAACTGGACAGGAGGGCAAGCTATGAACAGACTACCAAAAAGGAGAAAAAAGCATGTCCAAGAAACGCCGCTCATTCAGTGCCGAGTTCAAAGCCAAGGTTGCCCTGGAG
>JAQVLM010000455.1 GCA_028704125.1 Opitutales bacterium | reverse complement strand
CGACCTTTTCGATGGTAACCGGAGCCTTTCTGGGATCGTCGCTTCTGATGGCGCTCGTGATTGGGTTTTCGAGAAGAATGGACTCCGTGATGCTCCTGATTGTCGGGCTCATGGCGGGCTACTTTTCCTACGGCGTGGTCAGTATGCTGGTGTTTTTCCGCTCCCCCGAGGAACTCCGCACCTATCACCTATGGACCCTTGGGTCGTTTTCCGGTGTCACTTGGAGGGACCTGCCCGTTATCGCAAGCGTGACCCTGGGGGGATGCACGCTCATCACCCTTCGATTCCGGATGCTCGACATCCTTCACATGGGCGACAGCTTCGCGCACACCGTCGGGGTTTCCGTTGCCCGGGAACGATGGATCCTCCTGCTCGGAGTCTCCCTGATTGCGAGCACCCTCACCGCCTACTGCGGACCGATCGCCTTTCTTGGCATCGCAGCCCCGCACATTGCCCGCTTGCTCCTGCGCACCCATTCCCACGCAATGCTGCTGCCCGCCTCCATGATCACCGGTGCCCTACTCTCCCTGATCGCGGCGTTCATCGCCAAGGCGCCATGGAGCCCCCACACCCTTCCATACAACGCCGTGGCGGCTCTCATCGGAGCGCCGGTCGTGATCTCCCTGCTTTTCAACCGCTCATCGCTCCGCCGGATCGCTCAGGAATAATGCACCCCCTATCCACAGATTCCGGAGTCCTACTCGCCACCCGCGATCTCGAGATCGGCTACGACAAAGACCCCAGCCGCACATGGCACTTCGACACGCGGCTCTCGCTTGAAGCCCTTCCCCGGCGACTCATCGCAATTGTGGGCCCCAACGGTGCGGGAAAGTCCACCCTCTTGCGCACCATTGCCGGCCTGCAATCCCCCGTTTCGGGACAAGTCTCACTTCTGGGCCAAGGCATCCATCAACTGGCACCAAGCGACCTGGCCCGACTCCGCAGCTATTCATCCACCCACCTCAATCGCCCCCAGTGGATGACCGGAAGGGAATGGGTCGCTCTCGGCCGCTTCCCTTACACCGGATGGCTGGGAACGCTCGATGCCAACGATGACGCAGCCGTCGACCACGCCTTGCAGGCGGTCAATGCATCCTACCTCTCGGATCGCCGGCTGACCGCATGCTCCGACGGCGAGTTCCAGCGGCTGATTGTCGCCCGATGCCTGTGTCAGGAAACACTACTGGTCTTCATGGATGAGCCGCTGGCCCATCTGGATCCACCCCACAAGGCGGAGATGATCAGTCGTCTGAGAGAACAGGCGCACAGCCGATCAGGATCGATTCTGATCAGTATTCACGATATTGACCTTGCCTTCCGTCACGCTGACGAGATCTGGGTGCTCGGTTCAGATGGATCCTTCACCCAGGGAATGCCGGAGTCCGTTCTCGAATCCCCTGTGCTCTCCAAGGCATTCCGGACGAGCCAAGTCACATTCAACGCCCAGACCCTCACCTTCGAAGCCAATCCGGATCAGCTTCAACCCCTGGTCCTGATCCATGCCGAGGCCGATGGACACATCCCCACGATCCACCTCCTCACCCGACTGGGCTTCCGTCCGGTGCCCCCTACCGGGCCATCCGCCGCCGGTCTTCCGAGCCTGACCATTCAGACGCGCGCCAATGGAAGCCCCGAATGGATCCTCAAAGCCGCGGGATCCACCCGGCAGGAATCGCTGAGATCCCTCGAGGACCTCGCTGGCCGACTGCAAGAAATGCGCACTAACGGCAGCACTTATTGATCGCGCCACACCCCTTTTTCCGGGGAATCAGGGCACAATAGCAGCCAAAACATGGGCCACCGATACGAGCGGAGCATTGTAGAGAATGCAGTTTTCGTTCGAGGCCCAACTGTCGACGTGATCCAGATAGCACAGAGCCGGAGGCGTATCTGCGTTGAAATGGAGGGGCAGAATCTGATCGCCACCAAGATCGGCATTCGGACCACCCGCTAGCAAACCCGGGAAAGGCGCATCGATTCCATCATTCGCAATTGACGCATGGTGCAAGAACCGCGGGCTGCGCTCCCCGATACCGGTTACGAAACTCATACCCAGGGCGTTCCTTCCCAAAACGTAATGCAATTGATCAAGCGCCACTTTCCGGAAGGCCCCCGGCGCATCCACCAGCTTCTCTCCAAGCAGGAGCAACTGAGCCAAACCCAGCACGCTTCCGTTGCTTCCCCAGCGATACTGATCCAGAATCACTCCAAATCCATCCGATTGCCCACGGGCAAGCATGGATTCGCACCGTTCCACAAGCATTCGCCGGAATCCCGCCCTCCGTGATTCAGACAAACCCGGAACCGGGTGCAATGCGGATTGCACAAACGCAAAAGCGGAGACATCTCCCCACTCCAAAGTACCCCGAAATGATTCCGCTTCAAAAAACGATTTGCGAAGCAAAGCACTATCCCGAAGCCGACTATCGGACATATACATGGATTCCCCGGTGCTGATGGACAACTCCACCGCTGCCCACAGCCGATCATCCATATCCTGATCGTCGGGACGATCCAGGTATCCGCCCGTGAGGGTATCCTCCGGACGAACATACCCACCTTCCGGGAAAACCGATGGATGGCGCTCGAGGAAGCTCCACGCCGCCAGCGCAGCCGCAAGATAGCGCCCGGACCTTTCATCCAAACCTTCGATCGTCCGGAACACGCGGCACGCAAGCGCCATCGCCGCAGCAAAATCGGCAGTCGCGACCGACGAAACCCCATACACCCATCGATTTCCAATGTCTTTATCAGGAGCCAACCACGTGTAATCCTTTGAATTGACCATCACGTGAACCCCGCCATCCAACGGGGATCCTGATGGAGTGACCTGCATCGTGAGCATCCAATCCAACGCCACCCGCATCTCATCCAGAAAATCCGGAATCCCATTTCCGCTTTCGGGAATCCCGGTGCGATCGGAGGCGAAGCATTCAGGATACTGCTCATACATCTGCAGCATAATCCCGACTGCAACCGCGGTCGCATGCACGTATTTCCCGTAGTCGCCCGCATCGTGCCACCCTCCCGAGCAAGCCAGTTGTCCAGCGCGTCCAGTCGATGCATGGTATCCTGCATCCCCGATGTGACACGCGGGCCGGCAGTAATCC
>JAQVLM010000454.1 GCA_028704125.1 Opitutales bacterium | reverse complement strand
AGCTTGCTGGCGGCAGAAACCACGAGCCGGAGTGTCTTCGGGATGCCCGTATCGCTCGAGTCGGCCAGTCCCCGGATAATGGCGGGAATGGTTGGCATGACGGATGCGCCGGTTTCCCTGAGTTCCCGCGCCAAAATGGAGGGAAGCGGCATGGAATTGAAGGCAATCGGAATTCCGTGCAAAAAGAGCGGATACACGAGGCTTCCCAGTCCGTAGCTGTGTCCGAGTGGGATGGTTGCGTAGTGAACATCCTCCGGACTAATCCCCATGGTAAGAACGATGGTTTCAGCATCGGAGATCATCTGCCCGTGGGTGAAGGGAATGGCTTTGGGCTCAGAGCTCGAACCGGACGTCAGCTTGACGAGCCCGGTGTCCTTACAGAAACGGCGCGTCTGCGTGCGTGCGTTTCCTTTGCGGAAGAGTTTTCCGTCGTAGAACAGGGTGGCACTGTAAACCGAAAGCACGCGTTCGACTTCGGCCGGAGGGTAGGTGGTATCAATCGGAAGCGCGATCGCATCCAGCATCGCGGATGCGAGGAAGACAGCCATCCACTCGATTCTGTCGGCCACCTGGAACGCGATGATACAGCGGCCGCCCGGCGGGAGCTCAGATTGCAAGCGTCGCCGGAGTGTCTGCGCTCTTGCATCGAGTGCCGCGAAGCTCAGCTTCGCATTGGAAGAACAACATGAAAGCGCCCATTCATCCTGCTTCCGATCCAGGGTCTCATTCCATCTCCGGATCAGGGCATTCATTGTACGAGAATATTCATGTCGCCGTTGATGAATACGAAGCCGGATGCATCGGAAATGGATCCTACAAACGTCCAGAGTCCGTTACTGCCCTCCAATTTGCACTGAGCGGAGACTACAAGCGAACGGTGAAAGGGGAGGTGGGTGGTGACAAAATCGAAGGATTTGCACTTGAGCAGTCTTCCCTGAGTGATTCCCGAATCCCGTTTGCGCATGGAGATGAGGATGGCGCAGGCTTGTGCAATGATCTCGATTCCCCATGGGATTGGCGCGCCCGATTCATCCCCGAAAAATGCCGGATTGGAAAGGACGGTCTCGCAGGAGATCGAGTTGCAATCATCACCGACTGCTTGGATCGCATCGATCAAAACCATCGGTCCGGAGTGCGGCAGTAGTGAGGATGGGTCGGGGTATGGTTTGAGTGGCGGGTTCATTCGGACTCAAGCTTGTGGTATTCTGCGAGAAGCCACCCGACGGCTACAATGGTGACCACTGTCAATCCAAGGTCCGAGACGGCCGGAATCCGGCTGGTGGCAAGCACCGAAAAGGATGCCAGTGTGGTGAGCGCGGAGATCCGGATCGAGATTGGTGGTGTCCGGTCTGTCCCCTGCGCGACGAACACGGCGTAGTCGAGTGTGATGCAGGCTCCAAGAAGCGCACCGACCAAGTGGAAGAGCGAATGGACGGGATGAACTAACGCCAGGATCCCGAGCGCGAAGGTCACTGCCAGAAAAGGCATTCCGGTGATGCGGATTCCCTTTTTGAATCCGAACACGATGAATGACGCAACCGCCACCACGAGGGCCGCTGTCATGACAGAGAAAGTCACCTGCTTGCGATAGGAGGCCAACGCCTCATTGAATGTTTTGAGTGGTGCCAATTCGAAGCTTTTTCCATCGGGTTCGACCGGTGCATGATCTGCGGGCAGTTGGAGGAGCGTCATTCCCCAGAAGCGGTCCCCAGATGTATTGGCAAGGTGAGTCAGGGGGTATGGAAGCGATGCTACCATTCCTTGATAGAGTTCCTCGCGGGAGGGGGTGCCTCCGGTTTGGGAAAGAAGGGCATTCCATTCCGCATGGAAGGCCTCGAATGCTTCCGGGTCGTAGCCGCGTTGGTCCAGTGCGGAGTCGAAGTAATGGATGAAGGTTGTTCCGGAATGCTGCAGGGAACGCTGGAACCGATTCACCGATTCCGATGATGGCAGGAGGGAAGAGAGCCAAAGGGAACGAACCCCGTCTGTGGCGGGAATGCCGGAAAGGAGTGCGTGCTGCCGGTCGACCATTTCGGTGATGGATGCGCCGATCGTGATCCAGTGGTGGCTGCGGTTTGACAGTTGGCCTGAAAGGGAGCGGATGTGCTGCTCGTTGAGCGGGGCCTGGGTCAGCGGGATCTGGAGATCCTGAATGTCATCTCTTTCCTCACTGCGCAGGAAAAAAACAGCGACGCAGGCGAGCCCCAGAATGCAGGCGATCGGCACATCTCTCCTGAAGTGCCGGAGAGGCGGCTGGAACCCGAGACGCCTGGAAATCCGGACGATTCCGGGGCGGTCCATTGCCATCGCGGTGAGGGCGCTCAGGGAAAGTGCCAGGATCAGTCCAATACCAACCAACCAGCCGACCTGTTGGATCGCGGTTACGGGATTGGTGAGGAGCACGAGAAACCCGAAAACGGTGGAGAGGCAGCTGGTCAACAGCGGAACCCGGATGCGGGAAAGGGTTTCGGCGAAGGAAAGGGTTTGCAGCTCTTCGCGTTTCAGGAGGATGTGGAAGGCGTAATCAACCGCGATTCCGACCAGAATGGATCCAATCACCAGCGAGATCACATGGATCTGTCCCAGGAGAAGCAGGGTGATTATGAAGGCGCCACCGGCCGACATCACGAGCACGGACAGGATGGGAAGCAGGATCAGTGGCTTGCGCAAAAACACGAATGCGAGGATCAGGGTCAGAGCGGCGGTCCAGAGGTTGAGTCTGGGTATTTCCGCGCGAATCAGGGATTCGCTTTCGGAAGCGTAGCGGTGGTACCCATTGTCCAGCAATTCAACCCCTGGAAATGCTTTACTGAGTGAATCTCGAAGCAACCCGATGTCGCGGAGGATGGATTGCACGGCTTCCGAACTGGAAGGTGCTTCCTTGAGCCGGGCCGAGATCTCAACCCGGGGCATGCCCGAGTCGTTTGGCGACGTACTGGACAGGTCGCGCAGCAGAGCGGGAATGAGTAAAAGCGGGTCGCTGTCGACATGGGCTTCGTAAGCTGTGCTTTCCGGAGTTTGGAGGAAGGCGTCGAGCGTCGCAGCCGCCTCATCCGCTATGCGCCTGAGTTCATCGTCCGAAAGGGGGGAGGAAGTGCCTCCGGAGACCTTATCCCACCAGTCGGG
>JAQVLM010000453.1 GCA_028704125.1 Opitutales bacterium | reverse complement strand
TTCGCCGATCCGGGCGTATCCATCGCCGACAAGGTGTGGTTCTCCGTGAATGCCCCATTCGCCAAGGGTCTTGGCTCCCCAGCTCTTGAGGGTGCCGCCTTTCAGGTATTGCCATAGGTAGGGATGTTGCATCCAGTGCTGCAAATACCGGTAGGCGGTGCGGCCCGGGCTGTCGAACCAGGACGGAACAAATATCCCAAGCGAAGCAATGCCATCCGGGTACACATACAGGTAGCCGAAGATTTCGGGTTCTGGAAATCCAATCGTATGGAGCACCGTTCCCGGTTTCAGCGGGCAGTCAGCCGGAAGCTCCACCATCGCTTTCATTCCCACTGCCCAGTCGTTGCGAACCTTGCCTTCCGGCAGTCCGAAATGGGCATCCAATTGGGCGCTCACCGCTCCGACCGGGCCATCGCCGACAACCGTGAGAGCCGCGTGGATATCGGCACCCGGGGAGAAGTCATCCTGAGGGGATCCATGTTTATCCACCCCTTGATCCATCATTCGGACGCCGCGAACCGCATCGCCCTCCAGCAAGGCGGAAGCGACGGGAGATGCCGGCCATATCTGGGCGGTTCCCCTGCCCATGATATCCTGTGCAACCCATGAGCAAAACTGACCAATACTGAAAACGTATCCCGGATGCTTTTCGAGGAAAGGCGGAATCCACGGCAGATGAAACGCCATTTGTTTGTTCCGGAAGGGCAGCACCAGTTTTTCCAGCGCTTTCAGCGTTCCGGACTTCCGGGATGCGCCATGCGGGTCGAACAGATAGGCCACCTTCTCCTGGGCAACCGGAGCAGCGGTTGGGACCATGGCCGGATCAAAGTCCGGCAGGGTTTCCCGGATGGCCCGTCCCTTGGTAACCACACCCGAAACCCCGAAACCAACGTCGTCGGCCCGCTCATAGCACAATACCTGAAGCGGCATTCCCGGCATCACCCGGCTTTCGCAGGTGGTTGGATCCTGTTCCATGTGCATGGACAGGCGTTTGAGAAAACCGGCTGTGGCCGGGCCGAAGCCCACGCAGGCGATGTCCACATCCATGACGGGTCTCAGGGAGTCATCCATGGTATTGATCCAGTAGCTAAAGAGTTGACGGTGAAACTGCCAAAACGGAGGGTGATCAGGCCGGGTAATCCAATGCTTCCGGAATCATGACACCCGTAAGGGCTTCAGATGCGGAGTCCTTGGCCATTCGGAAACCGGCGGCAGACCGCAGCATGTCGCATTGTGCCTTTTGGAAGGCTTCGAGTGCTTCGTCGGCATCCGTTGCGTAGCCCAGAACCAGTTCTCCGCAAAGCCTGCTGATTTCTCCGACAGTTCTAAGGATCTGGGTTTTGCACAGGTCCGCGTAGAAACCGAGGTAATCGGGCAGGTTCTCCGAAAGAACCGGATTTTCGGGTCCCTTGTTTTTCAGTTCCACCACATCATCGACCAAGAAGCGGCTGGCCAGGACCCAGCAGAGAGCATCCGCGAGCTGGAAGGTGATCCCCTGACGCTTGTTATGGTAGAGTTTCTTGCCGGCTGCATCGGAGTGGGAGTTGAGGTAATCGAGGGCCTGCATCCAAAGTCTCATGGCATTGGCGAGGGCGATGGTTCCGAGTTCCGGCCACTCTTGGTTGATTTGTTCGAGTTGCCGGATCCAGAGCCCGTATTCTTTCGCAAAAACCGGACTGGAAACTGCCAACGTGAGGTGGCGGCGTTGCACCGCTTCCGGTCCTTCGTAAGTCGCTTCGAGCTGGCAATCCATCCATTTTTGTCCGAGGAAGCCCGGGCAGTCCTCAGTTGTGCCGTATCCGCCCATGAGAGTGACGGCTTCGCGCATCATGGTCGCCCCATAACCGGTGTTCCAGAGTTTGGTTGCGGGATTGAGGATATTGGCCCTGGCATCTCCCAGTCCATACTGCACAAGGATATCGTCGCTGAGGGCTTGGAAGCGATTGGCGTCCCGTGTGGATTCGGGAGCGTAAAGCAGATCGAGGTATTCGAGGATTTCAGCTTCCTTTTTGCGCAGAGCGATAAACTGTTTCTTTCCTGTGATGCCTTCCTTTTCGCAGAACCGGTCTTTTTCGCGTTCGATCGGATCAAAGCGATCGGCCTCGCGTGCGGCGGCAAAACCAAGAGAGGCCCCGGCTTCACCAGTTGCCCAGACGTCGAGAAGGCGCTGGGTCGTGTCTTCATTCATCTGGAGTCCAAGGTCAAACCTCGGGCTGCCTTCACCGGACTCCCCGCCGCGGAAGCGCTGACGCTGATAGCGCAGAACCGGTTCGATGGCCGAGAGCAACTTGGCGGAGGTCATCAGGCCGACCGGAATGCGGGTCCGGTGAAACACGGCTGCGATAACCTCACTGTGGGCGAATTGCGGGACAATAACCCCATCTTCAACTTTGTAGCCTCCGATGATTCGACTTGCGGGCACTTTGAGGCGGAACACAGGATCCCGTGTCGAAGACAGCTGATGCACCAGTTTGAGGGTGGGTGATCCGCGGTCGTATACCCCTTCGTCACCTTCCTCAAGGATCACCATACAGGAGCCTTTGATGCGCGGGTCATCACTGTCTACCGCAGCTGTGACGAAATTGGCGAAATCCATGTTGGTGATGAAGCGACCGCGCTTCTCCACTTCGAGAATGGGCTCTTTTCCGTCCTTCCATTCGACGATGCGCACTTTGCCGCTCAACACTCCGGTATCCACGCCGACAAACGGGAGGGGTTCGGTGAGGGCGAAGGCTCCCCTCCATGGATTGCCCTCGGAGAGGGAGGCTTTTCCCATGTAGAAATTGCGTTGTGCATCGGTACCCTTTTCATGGATTGGTGCGAGCGCGAGGTTTCCTGCGAGCGAGCAGGTGGCGGATCCGGCATCGACCCAGGAGAGCTCAAACGCGACTAACGCCATGGCGAGGTTCTTGGGGCCCTGAATGAATCCGCCCTGTTCCGGATCCATGTATAGTGCGGTGAGACCCGAAGCGTCGAAAGCCTGAAGCAATTCCTCTTTTTTGGCCGTCCACTCGTGGTGATTGCGTTCACCCTCCGCCACAAGCCGTGCAACTGTCCCGCGGGCCACTTGCCGGGCGGACTGAACCGCCATCTGCAGATCGTAACGATCAGAGAAACGCCACATGATC
>JAQVLM010000452.1 GCA_028704125.1 Opitutales bacterium | reverse complement strand
GGATGCTTGAGCAACTCAATACCGGGCACCTCGCGGTCTACAATATTGCGCAGACTTTCAGGGTGAGGGGTCGTCTGGATGAAGCGGCGCTTCGCAGGGCGTTCCGACTTCTGGTTCATCGGCACGAGCCGTTGAGAACGGTGTTTTCTGAGAAGCTTTCCGGGTTGCGCCAGATCATCCTCGGGGAGGATGTGTTTGACCTGCAAACGGTTGATCTCAGCGCGGAACATGATCCGGAGCAGTATTTCCGTGAAATTGCGGAGCGGCATGCCTCGCGTCCGTTCAATTTGGAGAAGGGGCCTTTGATCCGGATGTTGTTCTGTCGCATGGGAAGTGCGCCGGATGGATTGTGCGTTGCCGTGCACCACAGTGTGTGTGACGGGCAATCACTTCCGGTTCTCATGCGGGATCTTGATGTTTTGTATTCGGTGGAGTCTGGATTGGCTCGCCCGGAGCCGCAGCCTGGGACTTGTCGATACCGGGATTTCACTTCGTGGCAGCGTGACCGGATGGGATCTGGTGGAAGCGCAGATGCGGAGTCCTACTGGAAAAGTGTTTTTGCCAGCCTTCCCGAACCGTTGGCTTTGCCTTTGGATTTTCCGCGGCCGTCGGTGCAGCGCTTCGATGGTGCCCATCATCACGTTTGGATCGATGCGGACCAAGTGCGTGCGCTTGAGCAGCTCGGAGCGTCGGGCGGTTGCAGTCTGTTCATGACCCTGTTGGCAGCGTTTCAGGTCTTTCTGATGAAATACTGCGGGCAAGAGGATGTGGTAGTTGGTTGTCCGGTCTCGGGCCGGGTCCATCCGGATCTTGAAAACCTGGTCGGGTTGTTCATCAACACGCTCGCCTATCGGGGGCGGTGGACGGAGGGCCAGTCTTTTGGGTCTTATCTGGGATATGTCCGTCAGTCGGTGTTGGAATCCCTCGGGCATCAGGATTACCCGTTTGATCATCTGGTTGATGTTCTCAAGGTGGAGCGGGATCCGGGACGGTCGCCGCTTTTTGATGTGATGATGGGCCTTGAGGATGCGCAGGATGAGGTTACGAGGCTTGGGGCGCTTGAACTGAATGCCGTCCAGATGGACCCGCGGGTGAGCAAGGTTGACCTGACTTTCCATTTCAGGAGATCCGCAGAGGGTCTGTCGCTCGATATTGAGTATGCTACGGCGCTGTTTGTGCCAGAGCGCATTGCCCGAATGGGCAAGCTCTGGATTGGGATTGTGGAGGCTTTGGTCCGGAATCCCGATGTGCCGTTAGAGCGCCTGGATTGGATTCCGGATGAAGAGCGGGCGTTGGTTCTCGGGTCATGGGCGCGCAAGTCGAGCGATTATCCCGCCGGATCGGGAATCGTTGAGCTCTTCAAGGATCAGGCGAACCGATGCGGAGACGCTCCGGCTATCGTGATCGAAGATCGGGAATACTCTTACCGGTGGCTGGACGAGCAGTCGGACCGGATGGCCTATGCTCTGGTGGCGCGACACGGGATCGGACCAGGAGACCCGGTTGGAATCATCATGGAGCGATCGGAGCACATGGTGGTCGCGGTGCTTGCGGTTTTGAAAACCGGGGCGGCGTATTTGCCTTTGCATGTCGACACTCCGGAACCCCGGATTCGCGGGATGCTGGAGGATGCCGCGACCCGTGTGGTCATTGCGGATGCGGTGGTTTGCGAGCGCCTCAGTGATCTTCCGGTGCGCTGGATGGATGCAGGGCAGGGATATGAGGAGGTGGCCTCCGGCTGGGAGCCGCATCTGGGACTGCCTTCGGATCTAGCCTACATTATGTTCACCTCGGGTTCGACGGGTAAGCCGAAGGGAACGTTGATTGAGCAGTCGGGCGTGGTCCGTTTGGTCAAGGGAAATGCTTTCCACCAGGTGCAACCCGGCGAGCGGATCCTCCAGACCGGTGCATTGGCGTTCGATGCTTCTACCTTCGAGATTTGGGGTGCCTTGCTCAATGGTGGATGTGTTTGTCTCCCGAAGGGAAGGGCACTGCTGGACATGGAGCAGTTCGGCAACATGGTTCGAGACTGGAGGATCGATACTTTGTTCCTTACGACCGGGCTTTTCAATCAGCTCGTGGACTATTCGATCGATTCGTTTGGCGGGCTCAAGACTCTGATGACAGGCGGGGAACGCGTGTCAGTGCGCCACGTTAATGCCCTTCGAAAGGAATACCCCGGGTTGAAGCTGTTGCACGTATACGGGCCAACCGAAAACACGACCTTCAGCACCTGGTATCGGGTGGATCGGGACCATGACCATGACATCCCCATTGGGGAGCCCATCAGTCAATCGGAGATCTACATTCTGGACCGCTTCGGGATGCCAGTCCCCAGTGGAGTGGTCGGTGAGCTTTGCTGTGGGGGCCCGGGTTTGGCCCGGGGATACTTGAATGACCCCTTATTGACTGCGAGGAAATTCGTGCCAAATCCCTATTCTGCGTCGCCGGGGTCGAGACTTTATCGCACGGGGGATCTGGGATGCTGGGATTTCGGAGGGCAGGTCGTCTTTGCCGGTCGCAATGACGATCAGGTGAAGATCCGGGGATTCCGGATCGAGTTGGGTGAGATCGAGGCCCGACTGAGAGCGCACTCCGAAGTGGAAGATGCGGTGGTGGTAGCCCGGAAAAATGGAGGAACCCATGAACTGATCGCCTGGCTCGTCGCCTCCGGACCGATCACCCGGCAGGACTTGCGTGGTTGGATCACCGGGACGCTCCCCGACTACATGGTCCCCTCTCATTTTGTGATGATGGAGGGCCTGCCGCTGAACGCGAATGGCAAGGTTGACCGGAAGCGACTGCCAGACCCGGCCGAATCCGCGGCGCCCGAAAGCGGAGCGGGCATGGAAGCGGCACGGACCGAACAGGAGGCGGTTCTGATGAACCAATTGGCTGTGCTTCTGGGGATTCCGGCGGTGAGCCGACAGGATAACTACTTTTCGATTGGCGGCGATTCGATCAAAGCAATTCAACTCGGTGCCCGACTGGGCGATCTCGGGTGGAGTTTGAAACTCACCGACATCTTCACCCATCCCCGGATCGCGGATTTGGCGTCTACGATGAGACGGAAACAGAGCTGGAGGGACGACGGGGTTTCCCGCGAGGCTTTGACAGGATCGTGTGGGATT
>JAQVLM010000036.1 GCA_028704125.1 Opitutales bacterium | reverse complement strand
GGGGATTCCCATGGACGGGAAACGAAACAACCGGACGCTTTCGAGTCCGGTTGTTTTAAGGTTGAAGCTGCGGGGTGGGGGTTCAGCGGATGCGGATATGGATGAAGGGTTCAGGTGCCGGGCGTGGACCCCGTCCAGGATGCCGGTCATTCCGGTAGCTGTCCCGATGGTGGCGCGGGGGCGGCAGAGCTTGAAATGCGATAGTCGCATTGTCGATGCGGCGAACCTGCTCCTCGATCGTGCGGACATGGGAGAATGCCTTCATGCTGATCCGCATTCCATCACTCAGGCGGGAAACCGTGCGGGCTCTGGATTCAATTTCGGTCGTGAGCCGGCGGATTTCCCGCGGGTTTGGAGCATAACGCAGCTCATGCTTCAGGCGGTTCGAGAGCGAGCTCAGGTCGGATGCAGCATCCTTCAGATCGGCCATGCGGTAGCGGGCGGATGGGTGACCGTGGTATCCGGATTTTCTCAACTCCTTGAGTAGTTTATTGCTCTGGTTTTCGATCGTTTGAGTGACGGAAACAGCATATGAACTATCGAAAGAATTGCGATGGGCAAGGGCGGATGAGGTTGAAACAACTATGGATGCCGCTATTGTGATCAACTTTATGATATTTGTATTCATGATTTGCTCCTTGTTCGCTAGGGTTAAATTTATGATCAAGAGACGGGCATCCATCCGGAAATATTCACCGATTGGGGAGTGATTCGAAAGAATCCTTGTTGAGCGTGGGCGATCCCTATGCTAAAGAACTCTGTATGAAAAAGATCCTGTTGACGTATTGGACAACGGATGGGCATGCGCGGAGCATCAGTGAGCGCATCGCCGCAAGGCTTGAATCCAAGGGAGCAGCGGTTGACGCGGTGTGCCTGCGGGACGAGCAGCGTTCTCCGGCAGGGTATGATGCTGTGATGGTGGGTGCGAGCATCCGATACGGATTTCACCACCCCGAGGTGCAACGGTACGTCAACCGCTATGCCCGGGAACTCGGGTCTATTCCGAATGCATTTTTCTCGATCAACCTGTCCGCTCGGAAACCCGCCAAGAACACACCTGAGACGAACCCCTACTGTCGGAAATTCCTGCACAAGATCCAATGGAAGCCGGACCTCGCAACGGTGTTTCCGGGTAAGGTGGATTTTCCAAAGTACAGGTTCTTTGACCGGATCATGATGCACATGATCATGAGCATCAGCGGCGGACCTCACGGGAAGGACACGGTGGTGGATTTCACGGACTGGGAGGCGGTGGACGATTTTGCGGATCGGTTTGCCGAGAGCTGTTCCCTTGGGAAGGACTGATGCTTTCACATGATCCATTCAAGGAATGACTCGATGCATAGACCGGATCCATCAGGTAGTCGTCGGCATTTCCTGAATGAGGGGCCGACAATTGGGGCTACTGTAATGGGAGATGGAGGTGTATCGTCATTCGAAGCCCTGGATTTGACGATCGTGATTCCTACGCTGAACGAGGCGGGCCACTTGGGCGGATGCCTGGATGCGATAGGCTCGGGTTTTGCGAGAAAAGTGGTTGTTCTCGATTCGGGAAGCACGGACGAAACCCGTGAACTGGCCCGGCGTCCCGGAGTGGATTGGTTGGACTTCCGTTGGAATGGACGGTTTCCCAAGAAGCGGAACTGGTACCTCCGTGAGCACACTCCTGAGACCCGCTGGGTGCTGTTCCTGGATGCGGATGAATTCCTGACGCCGGATTTCAAGCAGGAATTGAGGCGGGTGTTGCCCGATACCGGGTATGTGGGATTCTGGTTGCGCTACTCGGTGTACTTCCTCGGGCGAAAGCTAAAGGGCGGGTATCCGATGAAGAAACTGGCCTTGTTCAGGGTGGGAGCGGGAGAGTATGAACGGATCGATGAGGACCGCTGGAGCGCGTTGGACATGGAAGTGCACGAGCATCCGGTTCTCACAGGCCCGGTCGGAAGCATCCGGTCGAAAATCGATCATCGGGACATTCGCGGGATTGGGCCCTACATGGCGAAGCATGCCGAATACGCATCTTGGGAAGCGGCCCGATTTCTCAAGAGTTCCGGGGATCCTGCGGTCAGGGCGCGTTGGACTTGGAAACAAAAGCTCAAGTATCGTCTGATTCGCACGCCTTTTACCGGGGTGGTCTATTTCTTCGCGAGCTACTTTGTTTATGGCGGGTGGATGGACGGATCAGCTGGATTCGCCTTCGCTCTGCTCAAAATGTCCTACTTCACCCAGATCTATTGCCGCATCCGGGAACTCGATGGAAAGATGCATAATCCATAAACTCGATGACAGGGCTTGTCTCATCGATGTCCGGTAAGGCTGAAAGCCTACAAACATGTCTACCCGTGACTACAGTTCTATCAAGGATCATCTCCCGTTTCTTCGTGGCAGGAGGTGTTTCACCATTTTGGCAGCCAACAGCATCAAGCTGATGCTTGACCGCAATGACAAAAGTGCTGCCTATCTCTGGATTAATTTCCCGTGGAGACTGTGTTGTAATGGAGAGCAACCGGAATCATCGGATACGTGCCCGAATCCTGGTTCGGCTGAAAGTGATACGGCTTTCAGAATCTGGGCTGGCCGATTTGCGGAAGTGTCAGAGAGTTGCATTCAGAAGATAGGTGCGGACGCGGATGGTTCTCTACGGATCGATTTCATGGATGGCTACCAATTGCGGGTTCCCTCAGATCCGATAGAAGATCCTGACAGCTGGTATAATCATTGGTATTTTGAAGCCAGCCGGACCGATAATCCTTTCAGTGACGGGTGATGGATGCGTAACAGTCAGATTGAAAGTTTTGATCCATCAGGAGCCGGCGAGCACTTCGATTTCCACTTCGGCCAAACCGGCCTCCTCCATCCCGATTTTTCTGGCGGCAGCCCAGGACAGATCCAGAATCCGACCGGCTACGAAGGGTCCGCGGTCATTGATTCTAACGATTGTGGACTGTCCATTCGCGAGATTGGTGACCCTGGCATAGCATGGAATCGGCAAAGTCGGGTGTGCTGCAGTGAGGCGGAATACGTCAAAAACCTCACCGTTTGCCGTAGGGCGACCATGGTATTTCATCCCATACCAGGATGCCAGACCAGTTTGGCGGTATCCTATGCTGGTCGGTAGGATTTCATACTGAACCCCGTTGACTTCGTAGGGCGACCGGTTGCCTCCTTTGCTCCGGATCACCGTGTCCGGAATGTTTTCCTCAAGGCCCGATACGTCAAAGTCGACATCAGGCGCATGATCCAGGTTGGACGGTTTGTCCGAGCAGCTTACAGCTGCGATGACTGAACTGACGATGAGGTTTCGAAAAAGCATGTCGAAACCCCAATGCTGGAGAAAGAAGACGCGCATGCAACCTGAACCTTTCCCGGCCTTATGTGGAGAGGCGACCCAAGTTGTAGTCATTGATCAGATAGCTGTGGGTAATATTGTAACATGCCAATGGAGAACGGCCTACGCGATTTGGACCGCGATTTCGCCAAAGGCATGGCGGGATTGAAGGCTGTCCTGAGTGTCAGAGATCGGAGAGGTGGTGGCTGTAGCGGCGGCTGATGTTGATCCGTTGGCCGGTGGAAAGGAGCGCGCTTTGATCCCCGTGGGCGATGGGTTCGATTTCCCTGAGGAAACGCAGGTTGAGGATGATGCTCTTGTGGATTTGTCGAAAGATGGCAGGGTCTAGTTTGGCAAGGAGTTCTTTGAGCGATCCGCGTTCGAAAAGTTGTCTATCGGCCATGTGGTAGCGGAGGTAGTGTTCATCCGATTCCACATATATGATTTGATCGGGATCGATCAGATGGGTGCGGCCATCCTGCCGAACGGCCAGGCGCCAGGGAAAAGCAGCATGCGCCCGTATCTGAACCAGAGCGCCATTCATGTCAGCCGGGGTTGAATCCAGCTTCGGAGTGGATAACTGGCGGAGGCGTTGGTAGGAACGCTGGAAACGATCGAACGAGAAGGGCTTGAGAAGGTAGTCGATGGCGTGTGCCTCGAATGCCTGAATCGCATAGGCATCATAAGCGGTTGCGAAGATATAGGGAGGCATGTGGTCGATTCCCACATTGTAAACGACCTCGAATCCGGTCATACCGGGCATCTGAATATCCAGAAATGCGGCATCATACTTTCGGGATTCAATCGCGTCGACAGCCGATGGGCCGTCAGGTGCTTCGTCCACGGTGACCCCGGGATCGCATTTGGATAAAAAATGGATGATTTTCGATCTGGCGGGAGCTTCATCGTCTATGATCAGTACGTGTCCGGGCATAGGGGAGGAAATTCAAGAGGGAGGCGGATGAGGGTCCTGAAATGGTCATCATCAATCGGAGCGGCCTCCAGTCGGGCTTGGTCTCCGTAGGTCAATTGCAGGCGTTCGCGGATATTCGAGAGTCCGGTTCCCGAGGGCCGGGACCTGTCCGGATAGGCATGGCCAGCGGTTTCAGCGGGAGTGAATGCGTCGAGAATTTCGATTTCTAGTCCTTGTGGGACCATCCGCGTGGATATGGAGATCCGGATCGAGCCCAGCCGGGACTCCAAGCGGTGTTTGAAGGAGTTCTCGATCACCGGCTGAAGGATCATTGAGGGGACGATTGTGGGAAGCGATTCCGGATCGATATGCCGTTCGACAAGGATTCGGTTCCCGAATCGGGCGATCATGATGGACAGATACTTTTCGAGAAAACCGAGCTCCTCTTGAAGAGGAATTCCTGGCCTTTTGCCAAGGTCCAGAGAGTCCCGCAGGAGGTCAGCAAGTTCTCCGATCAGGCGGTCGGCCGCATCGGGATCCCCGTAGACCTTACTGGAGATGAGGTTGAGCGAGTTGAAGAGGAAGTGCGGGTTGATCTGTTGGGTCAACTGGTTGAGTTGGGTATGGGCGAGCCGGGATTGGAGCCTTGCTGCCATGAGTTTGTTGTGTTGGCTGCTGCGAATCTGGTCGATAAAGGCAAACAGGCCGAAAACCCCGGGAATCCAGAGCACTTGTTTCTGGAATTCCATGAGATATCGGTACGGAAGTGCCCCATAGTCAAATGGGTATCCCACGATCATCGGATACAGCACGAGCCGGGTCATGTGCATCAGGGTGGTGTGGGTGGCCCCGAAGAAAACGATGGCGAATAGATACAGCGGAATGCCGGTAGCCCAGTTTCGGTGGATGGGACGCTTCTTCCACAGCCACATCATGAGCGGCACCAGCAGAACGGCGGAGTAGGCCCCGGTGAACTCGTTGACGAATGGATCCTTCCAATTGTAGCGGGAACGTCCGGAGGCGAGCGCGTCAGTATGGATGATTCCGAAGTTCAGCAGTCCGAGCCCAGTGGCAATAATGAACAGAAGCAGCGCCATCCGCTTGCGGGGCTGGGATTCGTTTTTCCTGTGGGTGGGGTCCTTCACTGTAGTAGGAACCATTCTTTGGGGTGGATGGATGGGCGGCATGCGCCCGACTGTGATCATCGGGCGCGGAGGCCGCTTTGGCGAGTCCAAATCCTCATGGGTTGAGCAAACGCGTAGGAATGTCCTATCAGGCTTCCATTGCCGGACAGACTCCCCTCACAGCGGCTGTTTCAATCGTCCGTGACCTGCCCGGGTATCTTGTCCCATTGAGCAATTGGCCCAACCAGGTGTTCCTCACCAGTAGGTGATACAGGGCGAAGAGGAGCGGAATGGCGATGGCGCAAATCAAAGCGTACTTGATCCCGGCTGCCATTTCCCAGTGAGCGACGAGGATCTGGATCGATACGACAATAGGCAGGTGTGCCAGATAAATGAAGTAGGATGAGTCCGCAACGTAACGCCAGAATGGGTTCATGTTATTTGAGAAGCGATGAAAAGCGCCAATAAGTCCGGTGATCATGCACCACATCGCGCTTGCATACATGCTGAGGTACACCGTCCGGCTGATGATTCCAAACTCTGCGCCGGGGAAGATAGCTTGATGGATGGCGACGAAACGATACATCACCACACTGAGCCCCAATCCGGAAATTAGGGCGGCCTTCCAGCGCCAGCCTCGCGAGAATGATTCAATCAATTGGGTTTGCCGGTGCATGGCCCAGCCGATGATGAAACAGAGCCCGTAGAGTAGGAGCGTGGGAGCATAGAAGAGCGTCGAGTTCGGCGTGTCCACTCCCCACTGCTTCATCAGGAAAAGCAGCGGAACGGTCGCCGCTGGAAGCACCCATCCCATCCAATGAGAACGCACGCACCGTTCACAAAACCGGTCGATTTTGATAGTGAGCCGCTGGTAGCGCTTGGCTCCCATCGCATTTACGCAGAACCAACGGATGCCGAGAACGGCAGCGTAGATCAGGATCAGGTGGTGCAGGAACCACAAATGCAGCATGTTGAAGCTATTCGACAGAAAGGTCCGGCTGGTGATCGTTCCGATGGCGAGTTGCCAGACCGGAAGACTCTGGTGTTCAGCCGGAATGCCGAGTGCATCGAGTCGTCCACCCGCGGACGCACCCCAGATCCAGATTGTCGTGCACACCGGATACAGCACCAGCCACCCGACAATAAACGGTAGCACAATCCGCTTGAAGCGGTTGGCGATGAATGAGCGTGCGCCCCTTTTGTGCAGGAGCAGATGCGCAAAGAATCCCGCGATCAGGAAAAACAGCTCCATGCGGAAAGCATGGCAGAAGTGCTGGAACCATTCGAAGATCCAAAGGGCGTTCACATCCACGATCGCCCAGGAGTAACGATCCGGACAGAAGGATTCAGCGGCGTGAAAAAACACGCCGAGCAGGAGGGCAAAGCCCCGCAATGCATCGAAGGAATGGAAGCGCCCGGTTCCGGTGGTCGGCGCGGTTGGTTGCCTCGATGAGGTGTCGTTGATAGCATTCATGGGCCCATCCCAGCAAGTATTACTCCCGTCTGCCGCAGAAATGCCACAAGCGGGACTGGACCCGACGCAAGCGGGACGGATCATGTCATTTGGGATGGGGTTGCACAACGCTTAGGGTGTCATGTTGTGGCGGATTGGGTTATTCAGCGAGATTGTTAATGCACACGTGTGACCAATAATGACTTGTGGGCTTTTCTTAAACGTCGATTAACGATGGTCATCCGAGCGGATTTGGTCCCTCCTTTTTTCACATCGAAAATTCACAAATAGGGGTTTGATAATTTGTTGATTCGTCCGATATCATAATGCGTGTAATCGAATCAGGAAAGATAAGGGTCATGGCTCATAACAATATTGAACCGGCGGGGGGCTCACAGGGCATTAAGTGATGAGTGAGCGAAAGACACCGGCAGAGTTTTATAAAGAGATTCTGGATTTCGCGGAAATCGAACTGAGGGAACAGAAGAACTCTGTTCGCGAAGAGTTGGAGCGATCGTTGGATGAGCGATTGACTCGAGGTCGTTGTGTCACGGATCTCCGTTATTTTGGAAGGACAGCGAACGGGGCTTGCAGGTTTGTGTGTGCGGACAATCTATCCGATTTGCGGGAAGGGGACATTGTCATTATCCACCCAGGGAATCCGTTCGAATTCACTTCGCTAATGTCGTGGGCGGGGGACGGTTTTCTTCCGGATGGTAAGGAATATGTGGATCTTCGTTTCTCTAACAAAAACGAAGTGAGTTTCGATGCGAGCCTCCCATACACGGTTGACGCATACTATCTGGATATGTCAGACGTTATATTGAGGGCCATCCATGAACTTGGGAGCACGGAACGGGGTCGGGAGCGCATCCTTCCTCTGTTTATGGGGGAGTTGGATGATAGTGTGAGTCTTGATGAATACGATGCCGCTCAGGATGTTGCCCAGTTGGATGGATTCAATGACCGGCAGCAGGAAGCGATAGCTAGTGCCGTGGCGTCCGAATGGTGCAGTTTGATTCAGGGCCCTCCCGGAACAGGAAAAACCCGTGTTTTGGCCAACATCGTGAAGCAGCGTGTTGAGCGGGGAGAGCGCATTCTGATAACAGCCTGTACGCATCGGGCAATTCACGAGGCACTCCATGCGGTGCACCAAGCGATGCCTGGATTCGACAGAATTGCCAAAATCAGCCAACCTGTTTCCGATTCGAGGCTTTGCGTGCCGGTGCACGAGAATTTCTCACAATCCCCTTTGGCTGGAATTTCGGGTGCTTATGTTGTCGGAGCCACGGCTTATGCTGCCCGAAACAACCGATTGGCCGGTGTTGAGTTTGATTGTGTTATTGTGGATGAGGCTAGTCAGATGACCCTTCCTCTTGCGATCATGGCGATGTTGTCTGCCGATACCTATGTGCTGATTGGCGATCCAAAACAGCTGCCTCCGGTCGTGGCCTCCTGTTCCGCATTTGATGCAGCGTGTTACTCGCTATTCAGTCGGATTTCTCTCCCCCATGATTTGGTGCGTCTGAATGTTACCTATCGAATGAATGCTGAGATTTCGAACTGGGTGGCCGAGTCCTTCTATAGTGGGGATCTTGTTCCCGCTGAATCATGCAAGAATCGCATGCTGAAAGTTCCGGGTTCGGGCAGCACCAAATGGCTTGAAGAAGTGTTGTCTGAAAAAAACAGCCTTGTTTGGATTCCCA
Source organism: Opitutales bacterium (assembly GCA_028704125.1). Lineage (GTDB taxonomy): Bacteria > Verrucomicrobiota > Verrucomicrobiia > Opitutales > JAFGAQ01 > JAFGAQ01. The sequence continues at coordinate 4,103 of JAQVLM010000036.1, read as the reverse complement.
CCAGCACCAATAACACCCGACAATACTCCATGGAAGAGGCAGCTTTGATTCATGAGATCATCTGTGAGCTTTTCCGTCGAGGGTTTGATTTATCCGATGTGGCGGTGATTACTCCGTTCCGACGACAAGCTCGAATCATCCGTCGGAGACTCATGCAATCAGGCTATCTTGTTCCTGACATGTTGAGTTCTGTTGTCATCGATACCGTTGACCGGATGCAGGGTCAGGAACGGCCGTTGATTATCGTTAGCACCGCAGCTAGTGATCCGGGTTTCCTGGCAGCGATTCAGGAGTTTGTCTATCTGCCTCAGCGTTTGAATGTTGCTGTAAGTCGGGCCCGATCCAAATGTATTGTTCTCGGAAGTGACAGTTTTGTTCGTCCGGCATACATCAATGAGGAAATTGTGGAAGCGGTGGGTTTTTGGAGTAGTCTGCGATCAAGCTCGGTAGTTGTGGATGTTTGATGCTATGGCGAAGATGCTTCCCTCAGATGTCCCGGATCGGGTTCCCAAGCATGTCGCCCGGGTTTGCTCGGCGTTCAGGCGGATCAAATGCGATGATATAGAATGTCGATTGTCCTACTCTCTAGATGGGAAACAGCGACCTGAGCTTCTCGTTATCTACAAAAGTGTATTCGCGGCGATTGTTGCAGTTTCAGACTCCACAGACTCGCAGATTGAAGAGATGGTGCACGGTTCGTTGTTTGACGAATCCACGATCAGTGAAGGACTCAAGTTGAGGGAATGCCACCTTATTGAACAGTATCTTGATTCCGTGTGTGAAAGCATGGGAATGAATGCTCAAAACCTGGGTGTTGAGAAGTGGATCGTAATACCATCCGCATCGCAGGTAATGGTGGACCGGCTTGCTGAGATGTTGCCGGATCATAGCTATTTGCTGATAGGGAAGGACAACTATCATCCTGAAGCTTTGCTTCAGGTGATCGTCAAATCAGCAGAAAACCCTCTGGACCGCATTGTCGTGAATTCTCTGAAGAGCAACTTCAGTCCGGAAGCGTCGATTCCCCATGACTGGATTCCCCAGAGCAGAATTCGAATCAGGGATAACAAAGCGACCCAGACTGATTTTCTTTTGGACTACAATCAGGAGTTGGCGGTCAAGAGAGACCTCGAGCTTTCGAGTGAGGCTGAGAGCGGGCTGAATGCTCAAGGGTTGCGCCTGGTTACCGGAGTTGCGGGATGCGGAAAGACCTTGGTATTGGTGTTTCGCGCCCGACTGGCCGCCAGACTTAACAAGGACGCGAAAATACTCATCCTGACCCATAACAAGCCTCTTTGTAGCGAGTGGAATCATCGCATGAAGAGTCTGGATCCTGCCATTACTGTGGAATGGAGAACATTCTATCAATGGGTTCGGGCTTTCATGCTTTACGAGCCCCTTTTTGACTCGGAACGTTTTCGGATCATTCGCGAATTGCGAGCTGCCAATCCGGATGCCAGAGGATTCACGGATGACTTCATTAGTGCGGAATTTGGATGGATCACGGACAACATGGGACTTAACCCCGATCCTGAGCGCTATTTGAACGCAGTGAGGTATGGACGGAAAAGGGCGCTTTCGAGATCCAATCGAGAGGTCGTTCTCCGTTTGTTCTACCAATACTACAGTAAACTGAAAGAAGTTAGAAAACAGGATTGGGAACAGATTCCCGCACTGTTTTTGGAAAAGCTAAAGAAGGGTACGATCCGTTTGCCGTCCTATGACGCGATCTTCATCGATGAAGCTCAGTATTTTGCGCCGGTGTGGTTTGAATGTGTGAAAATGGCCATGACCGCTCCTCATTGTCAGTTGTTCATGGTCGCGGATCCGACACAGGGGTTTCTCAGGCAAGGCCAATCATGGCTTCGTGTCCTCGGTCAGGAAATCCGGGGAAGATCCCAGCGTCTCATGAAGCCTTATCGTAACACCGGTAGCATACTAGAGTTTGCAAAACGTTTCTATCTGAGTCGTGTTGCGCAGGATGATGAGGAAATCAATCTCCCATCCGAAGACATCATTCGTACCATGCCTGTGGGATCTCCCCCTCGGATGATTCAGGTTTCAACCTTTCAAGATGAAAAAAATCGGATCATTAACGAGGTATGTTCTCTCTTGGAAAATGGGGTTCCAGCTTCCAACATCCTCATTATTCACTGCTATCCCGGCCAGAACAAGAGTTTTGAGGACATGATGGAGCAAAAGCTGCCTGGTATGGCAAAAAACGGAAAAGACCGATTTGAGCCAAACAAGATCCGCATGGTGACTCTGAACTCGTGCGGAGGAATTGAGGCCCGTATTGTGTTTATTCTGGAGGCTGACTATCTTTTCAGTTTGGAGCGTGACTTTCGCCTCGAAGAAGGCGAAAGGGAAGAACTGATCTTGAAGAATACCCGTCGGATTTTTGTAGCATTGACTCGTGCAACCGAGAAGGTGGTGATTACCTATAAGAATGACGATGTCAGACGCTTGCTTGTGGGCGGGGATCTTCAATCCGGAATGTGCCCGATCAAACAGTAACCTGTCGACGACTTCCGGATATCGGATGCAACGTGACGTTGTGCAGGGTTGCGGGACGGATTCAAGCGCTTGACTCATGGAGGGGCATTCCCTAGGAGAGCAAAGCATGGCCTCTTTCGCCGGAGCTGGATTCGCGTGGGAGGGAGCCGCATTCCGGATGCGAGGGTTGTGTCTGGAATCGGATTCAATCACAGATTTGGAGAGCAAGTTATGGCGAGAAAACCAGGTGGTGTAGTGGTGCTGGATTTTGGGGCGATCAATGCGCAGATGGCGGCGAAGGCCATCCGGCAGCTGAATATTTACTGTGAAGTGCTACCCTACTCTGCCGGGGTTGAGCGGATTCAGGCCCTGCAACCGAAGGCTTTGGTTTACCAGCGTGGGATGGCTTGCGGAGAGCGCACCCTGGGTCGGGATGTGCCGACGGCTACCGCAGAGCTCGGGTTGCCAGTGCTCGATTTGAAGAATGCGGATTGCGACAGCACCACGCTTAAGGCGTTTTTAGTTGGGAAATGTGGCCTCAAACAGGATTGGACGACCGTGGCCTTTATCGAGGAGACCGTTGAGGATCTGCGGGCGCAGATTGGCGACAAGAAGGTCTTGCTCGCAATGTCGGGCGGCGTGGATTCTTCGGTGTGTGCGGCCTTGTTGCACCGGGCTGTCGGCAAGCAGTTGACTTGCGTGTTCGTCGACCATGGCTGCATGCGTAAGGACGAACCCAAGCAGATTGCGGAGGTATTCCGTGATGGGTTCGGGATAAACCTGATTTCGGTCGATGCCGAAGCGCGTTTCCTGGATAAACTGAAGGGGGTTACCGACCCTGAGCACAAGCGCAAGATCATCGGGGAGGAATTCATCCGCGTGTTTGAGGAGGAAGCGCGTAAACTCGGCGAACTCGACTATTTCGTCCAGGGCACGATCTACCCGGATATCATCGAAAGCGGCTGGGAAGGTGGAAAGGCCGTGAAAGCGCACCACAATGTGGGTGGTCTTCCCGAGCGGATCGATTTCAAGGGCATTGTGGAGCCCGTTAAATACCTCTTCAAAGACGAAGTCCGGCAGGTGGGCGAGGCGCTCGGGATTCCGGCGGTCATCACCAACCGTCAACCTTTTCCGGGGCCTGGGCTGGCGGTCCGTTGTCTTGGGGAGCTGACCAAGGAGAAGCTCGACATCCTGCGGGATGCGGATGCGATTTTCCGCGAAGCGATGGATGCCGAAGGCTGGGCCGCCAAGGCTAACCAGTTTTTCGCGGTGTTGACCAATGTGCAATCGGTCGGAGTGACGAATGATGCCCGAACCTACGGCTATGTGATTTGCCTGCGTGCCGTCCAGACCCTCGATTTCATGACTGCCAAAGTGGTGTCGCTCCCGATCGAGTTTCTCACCAAGGTAGCCGGTGAAATCGCGACCCGGGTACCGGGTGTGAATCGTGTGGCATATGATATCACCAACAAGCCCCCGGCCACCATTGAGTGGGAGTGATCGGAGGTCAGACAGTTATCATCCCCGTAGGCGGACAAGCACAGATGGAAACGGGTCGAACCCGGAAAAAGCAATATGTCACAGGTAAAGGTTTTTGGCAGGCGTGA
>JAQVLM010000451.1 GCA_028704125.1 Opitutales bacterium | reverse complement strand
AAGGATAGGTGTTCGATGACGCTGCTGCTGTTTCCGCCGCACCTGCGGCAGCGTGTCCGCTGCCATCCGCCGAAGACACCTGATGAGCGGCATCCAGCACCGCCGACTGAATCTGCGGGATGAACACGAACTTGGTTATCGCAAAGGAAATCACCGGCATCAGCACCAACACCGCAATCGCAGGCATCATGCCGCCACCAGACTTTCCGGATTCAGCCGTAGCCGCATTCGGCGTGATCTCTTCCATCTTTTCCTTTGCCATAGTGTCCTTTCAACCAATCTATGCTGTCCTAAGAAAAATCACAACCATCCGACACAGCTCCTGGAAACCAACCCGATCTCACGGGATCGTCTATCAAAAGACTGTGCCAGACAATCGCATCACTCAATCACCGCTTCAAGTTAATAACTTCCTGAAGAATCGTATCCGCAGTCGTGATGATTCTCGAGCCGGCCTGAAACGCTCTTTGTACCGAGATCAACTCTGCGAACTCCTCAGTCATATCCACGTTGGAAAGCTCAAGGGATCCTTGCTGGAGGGTCCCCAAACCTGCTGTTCCAGGCACCCCGTTTTCAATCGTGATACCAGCCACAGCCGCACCCGAGTAGAGGTTATCCCCTTCCCGGATCAAAGCCTGAGGATCCGCCACGTTGGTCATAAGCACTTGGCCAACCGTAAAATAGTCACCATTGTCGAGAAGCAGTTGCACATCTCCAGTGGAGCTCACAGCAAAAGACTGAAGTCCCGGGAAGTGTTCCACCAGGAGCTCATTCGCAAACGGATTCCCCGGATTCAGCGCGTCATCGGTATTGTTATTGAATTGGATCCCATCGGCCACATTCAGATCTGGCATGGAAATCCGGACATCACCGTAGGTATCCGGAAGATTCTGCTCCTGAAGCGAGAAAGCGATGTCACTGCCGGGAGGCTTCCCGATGATGATGGAGGCACTGGTGTAACCCCGTCCGCCATTCAATATTTTAATTGCGATAACCGCACCTGTATCCGGGTCCACGTCCGCGGTGGCCCTTGCACCGAATCCATCCCCCTGAATCGTGATCTCGGGAGGATTATCGGCATCATAACCAGAACCACCAGAACCAATCGGAACGACAATTGGCAACACAGCATTTATCTCTCCGTCAGTAATGGACGCCGGTTCCACCACCACAGCGGGCGCCTGCTCACCCGTGCCCAGACGCGTGCCGGTTGCAATGAAGGTCGCGGTCCCGCCCGTCAGCCCCTGCACCCGTAAGCCGCTTTGAGTAACCAGATACCCGAGCGAATCCACGCGGAAATTTCCCGCCCGGGTTATGAAGGTGGAGCCATCGTTCGGATCCACCACCCGGAAGTATCCTTCGCCCGAGATCCCGACATCGGTTGCCAATCCCGTATTGGTCAAGGTTCCCTGATTGAACAGACCTTGGGTCGTCACCACATTCACGCCTGACCCGATCTGACTCGCGCTTGAGCTTGCGCCACCAGCAGTGGACGAGCGTTGGAGAATGTTGTTGAACGATTCCCCATACTCAATCCGTTGTCCTTTGTAGCCAACAGTGCTTGAGTTCGCGATGTTATTCCCGATGACTTCGAGCCCTTTGGAAAAACTCTTCAGAGCCGCCACACCTGCTCCCAATGATCCTGATAGTGCCATAATGATTCCTTTCCTTCTAAGTATCTTGTTTCAGCTTGTTTATTGCCGCATTTTCGCCTCGTTCACTCTTTCAAAACTATTCCAATAAGGCGTCGGTCACAGCCGACACCGCGTTACCGATAAACGAATAGCCCTCCGGGGCTTCCTCGATTCCGCTCACCGAGCTCAACGGATACAGCTCATCCTGGATCACCAGAGCCACTTGCCTCGAAGTCTTGCCCGTGGCGTCCACCTTTTCCACGACCTCCACCCGGTCCACGACACCGGCGAAACTGCCGTATACCTCATCCTCTATCGTGACCGTCTTGCCCAGATAACTCTGAGCGGTGAGCATATCCTGGGTCTCCTGGGATTTCTGCATGCTCGACGCAAGCTGCGTGAGCACCTCAAGCGAACTGCTGTTCATCTCCCCTTGCCCGGATGTAAAGGTTTCAAAACTCGACGAAAGGTCCGTCATCGCTTCCAAGGACGAAAAACTGCTCATGGATGCGATGAAATCCAAATCACTCATCGGAGACATCGGATCCTGATGTTGCAACTGGACGGTCAGAAGCTTCAGAAAATCCTCCTGACCCAGCACTTTTTTGACATCACGGGTCGTCTTTTCTGAAAACTCATAGACGGTCGGCTTTGCCGACGCATCGGTTGTGTTGGGTATACTTGGCATGACGTTTCAGGCGTAAAGGTGGACCGGACCGCTGCTCCCGGCTGCAGCAGTCTTGTAAACCGGTCTCACTGACTGATTGTTGTGTTGGATCACGGATGGATTCTCATCCCCTGATGGTCCGGCAACCGGGAACGGAATTGAATCCTCACCGGACCAGGGATCAGAAAGGTACTCGGGCTCATCCAAGGCCACTCCCAGTTCCTGAGCATGGTCGCGGATGATCTCCCAATCTTTGCGGATCTGCGCCATCGCGTCCGCATTTCCTTCAAAAGAAGCTTGAATCCGGCCACCTACCATCCGGATGTCCGCCGTCAGACGATTCGCTCCATCGTCGCCAAGAACAACCCGAACATGGTTCTTCTCGGCTTGGCGCATGCGTTCGAGATGCTGAACGATCTGATTCACGACCTGCACCGATACCTGGGACGCGGCTGCACGCTCAGCCGCGTTTCCGCTTGCCTGCGATCCCATCGAACCCCGCGTTTCGGCCGACTCGGCCGATGCCACGCCTTTTGCCACATCCCGATAGGCGGATGGCAAAGCGTCCCGCGATTGTGAACCCGTCTCTGGATGAGAGCCACCCGATTCATTTCCATCGTTGCGACCGGAAGACGAATCACCTGACCAACCACTCCGGTTCGAAGCGAGGAAAGCATCCGATCCATCCAAACGCGATGACTGGGAAAACAGGCTTCCCTTCATCGGAACCGAAAGGTCTCGGTTGGATGTGTTCATCATACTGGATGTCTCCAGAGCATCCGGCGTGCCATCCAGCATCCACCTGGAATCCGACCCCTTGACAAGCGGCTCATTT
>JAQVLM010000035.1:1647-12639 GCA_028704125.1 Opitutales bacterium | reverse complement strand
AAGCAGATTGAAAACAACCAGGAGACAGAAGGAGGCATGGGTGAGCTTTCGCATGTCAGGAATGCAGGCTGAAGTATGGTGGGGCGCTTGGCAAGCCCTAGCACGCGTCTGCGGTCGATGGAGCGGCTCAGAAAAGAATGGCGGGTTCGACGGGGGTGAGGCCGACTTTTGCGAGATCGGCGAGGGCATCGGGGTGTTGCTTAACCCAACTGCTGTAATCTTCCAGAATCCCGGCCGCCGTTGACTCAAACTCTTTCTGGGTGTTGCGTCCCATTTGCGCCATCTCATCAAGGTGTTGCAGTGTTTTCTCCTTTTCGACGATGGCCAGAAGATCCTCATAGGCTCCCGGATCGTCTTTGGCTTTTTATTGTGCTGAGAGAAAATGGGGAGGTGTCAACAAGGCGCAACCGAGTCCGACAGTGACTATGAATCTTTGGAATGATTTGCGGGCTAGGGCGTGGTCGGGCATGAAATGGGATTGTTACATATCCGATTGGATGATTCCTGCGACGAAATCATTCAAACCAATTATGCGGCCCATCCACTTCTGAAGGAGCAGACCCTGCGAAAGGACGTGCCGGGTTGTGTCTGAATCATCTGTAGGCACCGGGAAAGCGGATGATGGGGTGCCGGTTGGGAGTCATTCAATCAAAAGAATGGAAATGTAACCAGATTTTACTTGCGTAACGTTCAGAACGGACCCAACGATAAATACATGAGCGACGCAAAAAATCATTTTGTTCAAGGTATGAGTCGAATTGCGGATTTCTGGGGGATGCCCAAGGCCATGGGCGTCATCTATGGCTGCATATACCTTTCTTCTTGTCCGATTTCGTTGGACGAAATGGTGGAACAGAGCGGCCTGAGCAAAGGATCCGTGAGTACAAATGTGCGTGTGCTTGAACGGTTGCAGATGGTTAAGCAGGAATTCAGACCAGGCGATCGCAAGGATTACTATGTGGCAGAGCCGGATCTTTGGCGGGTGGTGAGGGGGATTCTCGAACAGCGGCGTAAGGTCGAGTTCTCCTCTGCTCTTTCCAGTGTCCACGAGAGCTTGGCGATGCTGGATGTCGAAGAATCATCTTCCGATAATCCCCATGAGATCGTCTTCCAACGAGAGCGAATCCGTCAGATGGAGTCCTTCTTCCGGATGCTGGACAAGGTGGTGGGTGGTATTCTCTTGATGAATAAGTTGAGCGCGTCAGCGCTTAGCCGTTTTGGTATGGAAAAGCAGAACAATGAAGACTAGACCTAGAGATGCGGTAACCGGGGCGTTTGGTTACTCCGGGAAATACATTGCGAGTCGTTTGCTAGCGAGAGGAAGTGAGGTTGTAACACTCACCAATTCTGTCTCGCGCAAGTCGGAACTTACGGGGTTGAAGGCCTACCCCTTGAATTTTGATGATCCGGATGGACTCAGCCGTTCGCTGGAGGGTGTGGATGTGCTCTACAACACGTATTGGGTGAGGTTTAATCACAAGCTTTTCTGTCACGCTGATGCGGTGAGAAATACCAAGGTGCTCTTCAGTGCGGCAAGACAGGCCGGCGTCCGAAAAGTGGTTCATGTCAGTATTACCAACCCTGCCCATGGATGTGGCCTTGAGTATTTTGAAGGAAAAGCTGAGCTTGAGGATGCTCTGATTGAGACCGGAATGGAATACAGCATCCTTCGGCCCGCAGTGATTTTCGGCCGGGAGGATATCCTGATCAACAACATAGCTTGGTTTCTGCGTCGACTGCCATATTTTGGAGTGCCTGGCAATGGACGATACAGATTACAGCCCATTCACGTTGACGACTTGGCGGTTCTTGCAGTGAACCATGGAGCGTCGTTTGAGAGTGGCATCGTTCAAGCGATTGGTCCCGATACTTTCACATTTAAAGAAATGATTGAGCAAATAGCCAAGGTTTTGGGGGTGAGATGCCGTGTTATTGAAGTCAGTCCCGGGCTGGCATATTGGACAACGCGTTTCTTCGGTATGGCATTGGGGGACGTGATTTTGACCCGGGAGGAGATCTCAGGACTGATGAAGGATTATCTCCATGTCGAAGCGCCTCCGTCCGGCATGACCTCACTATTGGGGTGGGCATCGGAGAATGCGGACGTGCTTGGACGCCACTACGCCAGTGAACTGAGGCGGAGACGGAACCGTGAGGTTGAGTACGTGTCGTTCAGCTGAGAGCCGGCCAAGTCAGGTAACCGGCCGGCTGAGAGCGGACAGGTGTGGTCAACATGTCGATGGAGCGGCTCCGAATAGAAGGGCGGGTTCGACGGGGTTGAGGCCGACTTTTGCGAGAGCGGCGAGTGCATCCTGGGGTTTGTCGAAACAGAAGACCATGACCGCACTGCCTTCGCCCCTCAGGTTGTAGGCATACATGTATTCGATGCTTACCCTGGCACCCAGAAGGAGATCGGTCACTTCGGCGAGGCCACCGGGGCGATGGGGTACATGGATGGCGTAGACTTCGCTTACTTTAACGACTGCGCCGGCCTTTTCGAGGAGCTCACGGGCCAGTTCCCATTCGCGGATGATCATCCGCAGGATCCCGAAGTCGCGGGTGTCTGCAAGTGTGAGCGTGTGGATATTCACCCCGCCGTCTGCGAGGACGCGGAGGTATTTGGTGAGGCTTCCGGCCTCGTTTTGGACGAACACCGATATCTGATTGAGTTTCATGATGGGGTCAGTTTTGGGGTTGGTTGCGACGATCCGAAACGCGGGCGATCTTGCCCTCGCTGCGGGCCAGTGTGCGGGGTTCCACCAGTTGGAGCTCAGCCCGTATGCCGATGATCTGCTCGACGGCATGGGCGAGGCGCTGACGGAGGGATTGCAGTTCAGACACTTTGTCGCTGAAATACTTTTCGGTGACTTCGACCTGGATGGTGATTTGGTCGAGGTTGTTCTGGCGGGTGAGAATGATCAGGTAGTGGGGAAGGGTATCTTCGATCTGGAGAATCGCTGTCTCGATCTGAGACGGGAAGACGTTGACCCCGCGAATGATGAACATGTCGTCGCTGCGCCGGTTGATCCGGCGTATCCTGCGGATGGTGCGCCCGCAGCCGGATGGGGTGGTGAGAATGGAGGTGATGTCGTGGGTGCGGTAGCGCAGAATCGGCATCGCCTCCTTGCTGAGGGTGCTGAGAACCAGCTCACCTTCTTCTCCATCGGGAAGGGATTCGCCGGTCTTGGGATCAACAATTTCGGGGAAGAAATGGTCTTCGAAAATGTGGAGTCCGTCCTGGGCTTGTGACTCCGCTCCGACACCCGGTCCGATGATCTCGGAAAGGCCATAGATATCGTAAGCCTTGATGCCCGCGAGCTCTTCGATGCGTTTGCGCATCTCTTCTGTCCATGGTTCCGCGCCGAAGAAACCTGCCCGAAGCGGGAGCTTGCGGATGTCGACCCCGATCTTTTCCGCGTGGTCAATGATGTGGAGGAAATAGGATGGGGTGCAGCAGATAACGGTGATGCCGAAATCCCGCATGAGCATGATCTGGCGATCTGTATTGCCACCGGAGACCGGAATGACGGTTGCTCCGAGTGCTTCCGCTCCATAGTGGACTCCGAGGCCGCCCGTGAAAAGCCCGTATCCGTAGGCGTTCTGGATAATGTCTCCCCGGCCGACCCCTGCACAGGCAAAGGTGCGCTGAATGACGTTCTTCCATACATCGATGTCGTTTTGAGTGTAGGCCACGACAATGGGTTTGCCGGTGGTGCCGCTTGAGGCATGCAACCTGACAATATCCGACATCGGGCTGGCGAAAAGCCCAAACGGGTAGGTGTCGCGCAGATCGGATTTCTCGGTGAAGGGCAGGAGGCGGATATCGTCGAGGGTGCGGATGTCGGCGGGTGTCAATCCTTTCGCTTCCATTCTGGATCGGAAGAGCGCAACGTGTTCGTAGCAGCGCTTAACAGTGGCGCGAAGCCGTTGGAGCTGAAGGGAGCGCAACTGGGGTAGCGGAAGGTAGTCAGGTGCGCTGGCCGGCAGGAACAGGCATTCGGAGTCATTCCAATGATGTTGGTTCATGGTAGGGTAAAATGGTGAGAATGAATCGAGGGGTCAGACGGGTTTTCCGAGGGATCGGCCGTAGGCAAATGCCTGACGGTTACCGGCATGGAGTTTGGGAGCGAAGGATGCATCCAGGGCTTCGATCCAGAGGGATTCAGGAAACTCCGTGAGGTAAGTGCTGAGGATTCCCATGGCGGCGACGTTGATGGCCTTGATGCTGGGAAGGCGGGTGGGATCAATCGCTTTGGTGCTGATGTGGACGGCGCCTGATTTGAGTTCCGGCATGTGAATATCTTCCCATTCCGGAGCGAGTGTGACGAGATAGTCCACTTCACCAAATGGGATCATCGGGCTTTGGATGTGGCCTCCTTCCGGGGCGATGCGCACTTCACTCGCAACTGATCCGCCCCGTTGGCTCATTCCGTGAACTTCAGCTTTTTTGACATCCCGACCGGAGTTGAAGGCCGTTCTTGCCAGCACTTCGGCCGCACTGAGCACGCCCATGCCGCCGAGACCTGCGATTTTGATGTTGAGTGGAGAGGGGTTCATGCTGAAGCGGGTGTTGGGCAATTTGCGGTTTCGGTTTTTTGGGAGCGGCCTCGACCGGAGATGAGAACGCAGGGTTGACGTGCGACGAAGAAATGAAGCCGGTCATCCTCGCAAGCTTCCGCGAGGGCGGTGCGGAGGGCATCCGCTTCCCGCGTGGGATGAAACACCCGCACATCTTCGATCCCACAGGCCCGTGCCAAATCCTCGATGAGGATACGACGTGCGGGATTGTGGTCGATGTTACGCCCGGTGCCGGGATTTTCCTGTTGCCCGGTCATGGCGGTGGTTCCGTTGTCGAGAACCAGGATGATGTGGCCCGTGGGCGGTGGATTGTAGGCCATCTCGATCAGGCCATTGATACCGGTGTGAAGGAAGGTGCTGTCGCCGATCACAGACACGACTTTTCGGGCTTCCTTTTCAGGGAGGGTATGCCGCAGCCCAAGACCCATGCCAATGCTGGCTCCCATGCATAATTGGGTGTGAAGTGCCCGAAGGGGAGGCAATGCTCCGAGGGTGTAGCATCCGATGTCACCTGCGACAATCGCATCGACATCCCTGAGAAGTCCAAAGACCTGCGTGTGTGGGCATCCCTTGCAAAGAGCGGGCGGCTTCGCGCGGGGTGGCGGCGCATCCGGCTCGGGTTGTCCGGCAATGAGGCGCCTGACACGAACCACATTCAGTTCCCCATGCCTGAAGCTTTCAGGGTTGGTTTCCGCCGGGATCCCTGCCGCGCGGAGTGACTCGCTGAGGTAAGGGTCATTTTCTTCAACGGCGAGAATGCGTTTCCGGTCCTTTGTGAAGGCGCGGATGCGGTCCATCGGGAGCGGGTAGGTGAGTCCAAGGGAAAGAATTGAGGCATCGGGAGCCGCTTCCTGTGCATGCAGAGAGGATACTCCGGAGGTCACAATTGCAAGGGTGGCATCGGATGGTCCATATACCTTGAACGGACCCTCTTCATTGTTCCATCGGGCGATTGCAGCGAGTTTCCCTCGAAGCACTTTGTGGGCCGGGCGTGCGTGTGCGGGCACCATGACACTCTGTTCGATAGGCCTTGTGAAGGCGAGGACAGGAGGAGGTTCAGCTTGATAGGTTCCGGAGACGATTCCTCCTGTGTGACAAACCCGGGTGGTCAGGCGAAGGATAACGGGGATGCCCCATTTTTCAGATATACGGAAGGCAATTCGGGTATAGTCGTAAGCCTCTTGAACGTCTGAAGGCTCGACCACCGGAATCCCCGCGGCTTTTGCGAGGCTTCGGGTGTCCTGTTCATTCTGGCTGGATGCCAGACCCGGGTCATCCGCACAAGCGATCACCAACGCACCACTCACCCCGCTGTAGGCTGCGGTGAACAATGGGTCGGCGGCCACATTGAACCCCACATGCTTCATGGTGACCAGTGCGCGGCCTCCGGCAAATGCGACTCCAAGGGCGACTTCCGCGGCAACTTTCTCGTTGGGTGCCCATTCCGCTGCTACCCCGTGGGAATGGAGTGCCGGGAGAATTTCGGAGGATGGGGTGCCGGGGTATCCCGTGCCGCGTGTGATGTTATGATGAGCGGCTGCGAGAGCGACGGCTTCGTTGCCACTCAGGAAAACTCGAAAGGGGTTTTGCATCGGCATCATTCATAAGAATTGCTGATATTATGCAATGAAAAATGAGTTTCAACCCCTGCGGTTTCGGGTGCCATCGACCAGGGTGTTTCCAGAAGGAAACCGGATCCCAGCGGGCGATGAACGTTGTCAGTTTGTCCCGGAGGCAGCGTATTCGAGAATGGCTCCGGGATCCTCATCCGATGCCTGAATGGTGAATTGGATGGGTTGGCCTACTCTGATTGTTTGATTTCCCACTTGAGCCAGAATGGGTGGGTGGTTGACGGGTGGCTGTTCTCCTTGAACGACGATGTGCGAAAGGGTGGAATGATAGCTTTCGATGTCCGCCCGATCAAACGCACTGACCGAGTAGACGTATTCCTGCCCGCTGACAACATCGGTGTCGACAAACCAGAGCTCGGGTGTGGTCGCGTAGGTTCTTCCATTCCTGAAAACCCTGTATCCTGCAACTGCCTGATTGTCCGAGGACGCGGACCAGTTCAGGGTGACTGTTCCATTTGCGCTGGAAACGGTGAAGTTCTGCAAAACTGTTGGCATTTGGATATCGGTATCCATGGCGACGAATTGATAGGCCCCTCCTGTTAGCTCTGGATCGCCGCTGGAGTAAACCCTGACGTAACAAGTTTCCGGCGATAGCGCGTGCTCGATCGAAACATTACCGGATGCAATGGGTTGCATTGCCGCATCCAGCAGCCCAATACGGATGTCGGTGTTGCCTTGTCCGGTGACAACCGCACGGAATTCCAAAGCATAGCTTGCATCGAAGCGGTAGTAGACGGATGGACTTGCCGTCGAAACAACATCCGTGTGCACGAAGGCAAGCTCATCAATGATGAACGGATCGGCCAGCGTGCCCGATCCAAGGTATCCTGCGGGTTCGGAATCCAGTGGACCGGGTGTGGCGACTCTTGATTCATACATCCGCTGTAATGCTTCGAGTGAGAGTAGATTGCGCAGATTGTAGCCGTAATCCAAGTCTTCCGGATTGAACCATGCGATCTGATTGTATTGGACATAAGTGGGGTGGACGTTATCGCCGCCCAACCCATGATTCGGCAGTGACCACATGGCGTGTTGGTAGTTGAGGAAAGGCACTTGTCTATCCTGACTCAAGGCCCGTATGAGATGCCCCAAGGTGATGGATTCGTCGTAATGATCGCCGGACAAGGGAGGGGCGGTCATGATTGGAATTACCCCGTTGGAAATGCAGTTGTCGATGAGAGGAACAAACCGCCTCATGATGTAGTCCATCTTTTGGGCCAGTGTTCCGTATCCGTTGACGTCATTTGAGCCATACATCACAATGGCATAGCGGGGGTGCATGGCTCCGATTTCCTGAATAAGCGGAGCGGGATCTCCGCTGACTGCCCATTCCGCAGATGCTCCGACCCTTGTTGCGAGGCTGTCGCGCGCAAACGGAGAGTAATATTGTTCGTGACCATCTTCGAATACCCGCGATGGAACCTCCAGCGTGAGAAAGTATTCAAGAGCGGGCCGCAGGTATTCTTGCGCTGAAATGTCCCGCGCAAATTCCCATGGCATCGTGTCTGGAGTCCAGTCCGGAAGGTCGAGCTGGCTGAGGAATTGTGACATTTGTCCTCCTCCCGCCGAAATTGAGTCTCCGACCTTGATGAACATCGCTTCCGGATGGTCAGGGGCAAGCGCCGCAACTGTGTTGATGTTGTCCAATACGTTTTGTGTAAGCGGCGATTGGATCAGGTTTTTCCGGTAACGGGTTTTGGCTCCGGTAGCCATTTCAAGCAAGGGATAGAAGGACGACGATATGGATGGACCTGACGCATCGTCTCCGGGATAGGAGTGGAGGCTCCCCTCTTGGTTCTGTACGGCGGAAGGAAGCGCATCATTGGATTTGCTGGTAGGAGGAGAGGGTTGGTTTGGAGTGGTGCTATACAACCTGGTTCCGTCAGCAAGCTGCATCAGTGGCCCGTTGTCGATGTTAACCTCAGTCGCGGTGTCGGGTTGTGCCTGAATGCCATGGATTGGCAGCAGCCCGAGGAGCATGATGAGCGGAATCGGAAGAAGCGATGAGGTGGTCGTTCTCATGTTGATTTTTGGAGGTTTGGGGCGCTGTTGATTTGTTTCAGTTTGTCCCAGAGGCAGCGTATTCCAGAATGGCTCCCGGGTCCTCATCTGTGGCGTGAATCGTAAATTGGACGGATTGGCCTGCCTGGATCGTCTGATTGCCAATGAGCGCAAGAACCGGTGCGTGGTTATCTCCCGGAAGGGGTGGGGGTGGCACCCCGCCACCTTGTGTCGAAAGCTCGATGGTGGTCACACTATAGGCGGGCATAAGGTATCCGATGTTCCCTTCTGCCATTGAGTAGTCCGCAACGTGTTGTGGATCCGGATTGCCGGCCTGAAGGCAATACACCTCCCATCGATTGAAAGCAGCGGGGGCGTCACTGAGGGTGATCCTTAAGGGAACCTGATTCGCGGTTTTGTTGATGGCGATGATCCACATACGATCATTTTGCGTGGATGAACGCATTGCGTAGACGGAAGTCCGCACATGGTCCGATGTTACGGATTGAGCCGAAAGGTCTCCCACTTTGGCACCGGATCCATCGTAGTTGATGTAACTCGCGTAGGCTCCGAAAGAATAGGAGTCATCGTAGTCTCCTGCATCTATGAGTGGCCAGTAGGTTGCCGCAAAGATCCCTTCGCGTCCGAAGATGCCGAGATTGTCGGCTTGGGCAATCCCTCCCGCGATATGAAGGTCCCCACCGGATACATACTCGGTGATTGCGATTTTGGTGCCGGGATAGTTGTCGGCAATCTGATCCTTCAATCGCGGGATCAGGGCGATCCTGCTGCGGCCGTTGTATCCCCATGATACGAAATCGGAGATCCAGCTTTCTTCTTCATACGCTTCATCCCAGTAGGACCGGGGGGCTTGGACCACTCCCTCAATTTGATCGGCGTTGAGGTTTGTTCCCAACAGGTCTGATATGCGGGTTCCGCCCCCCATGGCCTCTGGATACCAGTGAAAGTCGAGAACATCCACCAGTCTCTTGCCCGCGGTTTGTTGGGCTTGCTGCAAGGAGCTCAGGTAGTGGGAAATGAAATCCCGATCGTTTGCATCCGGAGCGTCCTGTAGGCTTACCATGGCGTTCCAACCATAATTGACCGGGCCGAATACCACCGCTTCCAGTGCGAGGTCCTTGATCATGGTAGCGAAGGCAACTGTTTTCGATACCATTTCATCGTAGGTGGCTGGTTTGGGATGGTTTCTGGAATGCGTGCTGGACCAGAGTGCGGGTTCGTTGTCAAGCGAGTAGAAGATCGGATGCGTCCGCGATGCGGCGGGAAATGCGGTGTTTTCGATCCAGTGAACCAGTTCATCCTGATACACATACTTATCGCTGAGGTTGGGCGGATAGGAGAGAGCGGACCCTTTTCGTGGCAGGTTCACGTTCCATCGGCTGTAGGACGTCATGCCGGGAGCACTGGGGGTTTGACTTTCCGGGACCGATCCATCCGTGTCAGCGGCAACATAGTCAAGCATAGGAATCGTGATCAGTGTTGCGCAGTCGTGGGAAACGGCGTTTTCAATGCAGGCTTGTGGCGCGCGGCCAGGGATTCCGGACTCGTTTTCCAGTCCCATTCCCCAAAGAATGTAGTTGTCGCTGCTGTGGATGTAATCGCTTCCGGCATTGGAGGCGTTGTTTTCCCAATTGTAAGCGCTCCAACGGTTGCCGCCTGATCGAAGAAGTCCGGAGTTATTGGCGAACCGTTGATTCGCCCCGAAGGCGTTAATTCCATAGATGTAGGGAGAAATGGGTGTCGTCACAGTTGCCTGAATGGCAGCCGTTACAGGATCTCCGATTCCGGGTGGTGGCGGTGGTGGCGGAGGCGTAACAGAATCGTCCAGCTCCAACATCACGTCATCCAGGAATACTGGTATTCCCGATTGGCCTGAATAGTTCCAGAAGACGATTCTGAAAAACTCCTCGTTGGCATTGTTGAGGTCGGCGATGGGAACCCGAACTTCATACCATGTGTTACCCGCAGATATCGTTACGTAATCGCTGAGGTTTTGGCCGTCTGAATTGTTGTCGAGGGAGAGAATAATGGATTCCCATCCACTGTTGTAGGTGGAGCCGGTGCTGATTCGGAAGGAAACATGGGTGAAATCGCCGGGCTGAAGGTAGTGGGTGTTCCATTCCGGGTCCCTCCGGTCGAAACATATGGCACCCCATGGTGTGAGAGAGGCACTGACGGCGCTGGTTCCGCTGTATTTGTAGGTGGACTGAACAGAAATGGAGGTGCTGTTCCATTGATCCAAAACCCATTCTGATCCTATTGCGTCGGTGAAAACATTCTCAGTTGCGATAATCGCAGCCTCTGCGGGATCAATAGATGTGAGAGCCAGAATCGCTGCAAAGAGAGGGGCGAGAAGGCTATTGAGCCTGTTTTGTAGTGGTGATCTGGTGTAGATTTTTGCGTGAAAACCGCAGGGAACAGTCGAGCGTGGATTCATGATGGATTGGGGTTGAGAGCGCTAATCGTGGATAGAAGAAAATACTCGATCACGGATGATAGTATTCATCGTCTGCCTGGCAATGATTCAGAATCATCAGCAAGGACGTGTCATCCACCATCAGGTGTCGGTAGTATTACGAAAACAATGCTATTGTTATGGCGTGTTTTTCGTTAGGTCAATCGGAAAATGTGAGGCTCAATGTTTGAATAAACTCAAAATTACCGGGATAGGGTGGGCCCGGCACTGACTCAATGCATCAGGGATTGAAGAAGGTCCTTCATGTGGCGGATCGGGAGGGAGTAATGACCTTCTTCCGGATAG
>JAQVLM010000035.1:0-1637 GCA_028704125.1 Opitutales bacterium | reverse complement strand
CGTCGGGGTATGCCGTTACAGGAACCGAAACCGGAATCACATGGTCCAGTTGCCCGTGCGCGATCCAAACGGGAAGCTGGCGGATTTGTGCCTGGAACTTCCACGGTGTTGTGAGTCGTATCCCGTCCTGAATGATTCCCTGTGAATCTGGATAGATGGCTTGTCGTATGGCTCGCTCGACTGTAGCAAGGGTATCCGGATCCTGAAGTGCGGCCCGATCTGGTCGGGACAATACCCTCAAGAGGAGTTTCATAAGCCCTGATTCCGGTGTCGAACGCAGGCATCCGAATGCGAAACGAAGTGTCCATTTGAGAAGACGTGGACTATGCCGCTGGATGGATGCCAGTGCTCGATAGGGTCGAAAAAGAAGGCGGACGCACTCCGGATGTGGGTAAACCATGCCTGAACAGAGGATGGCTCGATGGGTTTGATCTGGAGCTTTTGATACAGTGGACAGCGCGTAAGGAGCTCCACCCGAGACTCCGAGATGGCTGCATTCCGGGATGTTGAGTTCTTGAATGAGCTCAATGATGTCATCCGCAACATCCGAAACCGATCCGGGATTGCGGTGTGGTCTGAATCTGGAGCGGTCCGGTGCGATGATCCGGATCCCGAGTTCTTTAGCACAATTGTGGGCTAGCCCAGCCTGCCATGCGGATGAGGGCCAACCGTGATGATAGATGACGGGGAAACCGGAAGGGTCTCCAAGATCAAGAAACGGGATGTGTCGGGAATCCGAAAGGCGAAGGTGCTCGACAGGATCCGGAACGGACGGAAAACGGGGCGCACGGGATGAACCAAGGGGCGGGTGGCTGCGACGCTCATGCCTCATCGGCTGCTATTGGGTTTAAGTTCCGGTCCTCGCTTTGGGCGCCTCAGGAGTGAGAATTGTGTGGTATTGGAAGGAAGCTTTAACGGTTTCAGGACGAAGCGGAATCCGAATATAGTCTCCATTTTCCCACATGGTGTATTGGTCCACCATCGTTTCACTTCCCATCCATCCATCCTGCCCGCCGAACAGCACGAAGAAATTGTTGTCGAGATCGCTCATGTCCGCAATGAAGCGCGACTGGGATCCATAGCTTGCCGCATGTCTATCCGATGTTTGAGCATGGGAGGTTTTGAAGAGCGTCTGATTTGATCCACTCACCGGATAGTCCCCGTATTCAAACATCCGGCCAAAAACAGGAATATTCCCGAGGTAATGGCGCAGTTTAACGCGGTGAATATCGCCCCATTCGCGATTGGGTTGGAAGTGTTCCGATGCGGCGAAGAAAGCATCTTCGATTTGTCGGACCTGTTCTGGATTGTTGGTGTCGAAAGTGGATACTATCTCGAGAAGCTCCCGGGTTTCGGTCTGATCGAAATCCGGGATTTGCTCGCTCAGTGACTCCTTGAATGCCCCGAGCGTCGCTTCATAAGCGACGGGACCTCTGGAGTTTTTATCGTAGCGTCCGTCCCATCCTTTAAGTTCCCAGTATAACGGAGCGAAGCGATGCTGCAGGAGGGTATGTTCCATGAGGGAACAAAACCCTTTTGCCATTTCAAGGGACGATGCCGAGAATGTGTCTTTCTGCAGCAACATGGTGTCTTCGAGCGTCCATTTGTGATCCTTACTCAAGACGTCTTTCAGTCGG
>JAQVLM010000450.1 GCA_028704125.1 Opitutales bacterium | reverse complement strand
AGCATCGCCTGCTTCCAGAGCTCGTCGATTTCGCGGGTGCGGGCATCAGCGGATTTGACCTCCTCCGAGAGCGTTTTCATCTCGGCGATCTTGATCTTGAATGCATCCGAACCCTTCTCCATGGTGCGGATTTCCTGATTCGCGGCATTCTGGCGGGCCCTGAGCGATTCCGTGTCGGTAACAAGTTGCCGGCGTTGCCGGTCGAGTTCGAGGACCGCATCGAGGTCGCAGGAGAATTTCTTGCGGGCAATAGCGGCTCTCACCCGTTCGGTTTGTTCACGCAGAATGGAAATATCAATCATGGATGTTCGGAAAATACGGGATAGTGCCTAGCGGCAGTCAAATGGGTTGTCGAGTCTGAACCAATTGCGTGCGAAATGGATTCAAACCCGTGATCAAACGCGAAACCGGCAATGGGATCCGATGTTATGTTTGATCCGTTTGGGCATCCAATGCCCTTCCTACTCAGCTTTGCGAGGTGGGAACTCCAGTTTGCCCGGCCCGGCGCGATGCCTTCCAACGGTCCCGATGGTTGCGGATCCAGTCCAGAAGCGCCCGTTCGAAACCAATATCCCGACCGGCCTTCTCGGACTCCAGCCATTTGTGCTTGAGGATTTCCTCCCGCTCCTGAAGGAACTCCCGATACAGACTCGAACGGTCCGCAAAGACCCGCGTCTGATCTCTGTCCTTTTCGTCTACCATGGGAATTTTTTCGAACAAAAGTTTATAGAACTGTGTCACATGGTAGGACTCTCCAAAGCGCAATCAATTCATTTTTCCAGACTGTCCAGTATTTTGGAAGCTATCACACGGAATTCATTAGCAGAGCAACTGTTTGGGTTCGCGATCACTTGGGGAATGCCTTGGTCTCCTCCGATTCTCAATGTCTCCTCAATCGGGATCTGGCC
The DNA here is from genome assembly GCA_028704125.1 of Opitutales bacterium. Taxonomy (GTDB): domain Bacteria; phylum Verrucomicrobiota; class Verrucomicrobiia; order Opitutales; family JAFGAQ01; genus JAFGAQ01. Next base: position 2,236 of record JAQVLM010000450.1, on the reverse strand, counting down.
CAGTAGCGGGACTCCGAGCGCATCCGCCACACGCATGCCACCATCTTTGCCGAAGAGGTATTGCCGCTCACCGGTCTGCGGGTTCTCAAGAAAACTCATGTTTTCGGCCACTCCGAGAATCGGTACGTGGACTTTTTCGAAAAGATCAGCCCCGCGCCGGACCACTTGCACCGAAACGGCCTGAGGGGTTGTCACAATCAGGGCTCCGTCGAGCGGCAGCGTCTGGGTGAGGGATATCTGGGCGTCTCCGGTTCCAGGAGGGAGGTCGATGAGCATCACGTCCACTTCTCCCCATTCCACTTGCTGGGAAAACTGCTGGATCGCTTTCATCACCATAGGACCGCGCCAGATTACCGCCGTGTCTTCGTCCACAAGAAAACCCATGGACATGATCTTGATGCCGTGGCTTTGCAGGGGATGGATTTTGTCCTCGCTCACCTGGGGACGCCCGCGGGCACCCATCATGATCGGAATCGATGGTCCGAAAATGTCGCAGTCCATGATCGCCACCGAAGCGGACGCTCCCTCGGAGCGGGCGGCGAGTTGCTGGCGGATCGCACATGCGAGGTTTGCGACGAAAGTGGATTTCCCGACACCACCTTTTCCGCTGGCCACTGCAATGATGTGTTTGACGCCATCCAAGGGAGTGGGGGGCGGGATTCCTGCTCCATCCCCTTGGGTTTTTCCTTGAGGGGTTTGAGGGGCGGGTGCCACGGATACCCTAACGTCCACCGTGCTTACTCCGGGGAGGTTGCTCAAGGCGGTTTCCACCCGCGCCTGGATTTCGGCCGGAATGTGTTCCTGACGGGTCGCTATTTCGAGCAGTACCTCGACCTTCCCATCGGCGGAGAGGTGAATGTCCCTCACCAGCCCGAATGAAACAATGTCGCGGGTGTATCCCGGATAGGGGATCGATTTCAGGGTTTCTCGGATCGTTTCCAGATTGATAGCTGTCATGTCAGTGATAATTCGATCGTGGCTGAGTCGGCCTCCGATCGTGACTTTGCATGTCCTGTTCGGGGACGCAAGGCACTAAAGCAGATTCCGCTTTTCATTTTGAGAGGATTAAGTATACATCATCGTCATGTCAGAGCTTCTCCGCCGATCCTACTCTATCGCAGTCAACCTGTGTGCGTTGGTGCTGTCTGTGTGTGTGTGCTCGTCCGATTTGGTCGCGCAGGACAGTATCCTGATCCCCGAGATTGTCCGTGAGGGCAAGGCGAACGCGATTCCGATCCGGGTCGCGGCCAACGATCAGGCGCTTCAAACCCTCGTCACACATGCCTTCAACTCGCATGGCGCTTTTGACGTGGTGAGCGAGGGTTCTCCGGTATACATCCTCAAGCTCGATCGCGATAAGGATGACCGCATTGCATATATCCTGCAGAAGGCAACGCCTCTCGCTGAAGTCGCAAAGGGCTCGGTTGCCACAGTGAAAGGCGGAAACTGGCAGGTTGCGGCCCTCCGGATCTGCGACCTGATCATCGAAAAGACCACTGATTTGAAGGGATTTCTTGCGGGCCGCATTGCTTTTGTGGGCAGGCAGAACGGATACCGTGAGATCTTTATCAGCGACCTCTTTTTTCAAAAGGTCGATCAGCTCACCACTGACAAATCCTATTCTCTGGGACCTTCGTGGTCGCCGGATGGGTCGTGGATTATTTATACCGGTTATTTCCGGACCGGGTTTCCCGATATTTTTCTGATCAATCCGAGCACGGGTCAGCGCCGGATGTTCGCCAATTATAAAGGATCCAATACCGGTGCAGTGTTCAGTCCGGACGGAAAAGAAGTGTCGATGGTGCTGTCTTCGAGTAAGAGCACGGAGATCTATATTTCCGACAATGTGGGACGTTATCCCAAGCGCCTCACCAACAACAAGAGTGCGGAGATCTCGCCTGCATGGTCGCCGGATGGACAGCGCCTCCTCGTGGTATCCGATCAGATGGGTAGTCCGCAGATATTCACGATCGACCGCAACACGCAGGCCATGCAGCGGGTCAACATCACGATCAGCACCTATTGCGTGGAGCCGTCATGGAATCCGGTGCGGCAGGACTGGATCGCACTCACCGTGGGCGTGGGCAAGACGTTTCAGATCGCTATGCACAACCTCAAGACCGGCGAAACCCAATTGCTGACCGATCACAAGGGCGATGGTATCGAGCCTGTCTGGATGCGGGACGGCCGTCACCTGATCTATTCGCTGCGGGAAGGCAGCACCAAGCGCCTTCAT
>JAQVLM010000449.1 GCA_028704125.1 Opitutales bacterium | reverse complement strand
ATGTATCGGCGGGAGCATGGCCGATACCCGGACCGGATCATATTGGGTCTCGATCCGTGGATGTTTGAGCCCTACGAAACAGAGTTCCGCTGGGTGAGTGCGCTCGACGATTACCGGGCCGTTGCGGGCGGGATTTGGGCCTCCCGAGGATGGAGTGGGGAAGGAATCCTTGCCGGATTCTTGTATGCCAGGAAAGCTTGGCGTTTGGTGGATTGGGGATACACCCGCGATAATCTGAAGGCGCTCATTAAAGGAGAATCGAAATCGCGGCTCTTGTTGGCCGTGGATCCGGGCAAAGTCGATGAGGTCCCTTACCATGTGATTTATCCGGATGGCTCACGGGAGTGGGCTTTTCCGAGAGAACCGGACGGGTCGGGCTCCGCTGAATCTGCCCGAACCTTGGGGTTGGATCATGCGGCTAGCCGCAAGCCCGATTTTGGATTTCAAGATAAGCGACTGAGGATGCTGCGGGATGTGATCCGCCATTTGCAGGAATCCGGGGTGGAGGTGCAGGTTTTGATCCCACCCATGCATCCGGATTACATTGGTTGTCTCGGTGCAAGCGACTATTTGGAAAGTTTGCGTCGTCTGGATGCACAGCTTGTTGATCTGTGTGGTGACTTGCAGGTTGAACGGATGGGCGGATTCACCGCAATCGATGGTTTGGCACCCGGGGATTTTTTTGATTCCTCCCATCCCGCAAAATGGGTATACGATCGTTTGTTGAGTTCAATTTCCGGAAATCCGTCCTCATCCGGAGTTCAGGATGAACCATCCGATTAGCGCAGGACTATCCATTCACACAACATGAAAGCATTGATTACTGGATCCACCGGAATGATTGGTGGCCATTTTGTCCGGATGCTCCGGGACAAGGGTTGGGATGTGCACGGGTTGGCCAGGCCCAGTGCCGCGAGCCGGATGTATGAGTCGTGGGACTACCCGGTGCATCGCGTGGATCTTCTGGATCGTGAGGCGACTGCCCGGACCATCGGGAGAATACAGCCGGACTGGGTCATACACATGGCGGCACAGGCTTTCAATGGCACGTCCTGGGAGATGGAGTCCTACACTCATATGGTGAATTTCAACAGCACCCTCAATGTGCTATGGAGCGTCCGGCAGAGCGTGCCCGGAGCCGGGGTGTTGCTGGCTTGCAGCAGTGCGGAGTATGGCTGTGTGGATCCATTGGAGTGTCCATTGAAGGAGGATCGCCCCTTGCGACCGGTCACGCCCTATGGGGTCAGTAAGGTTTCGGGCGAGGCACTGGGCTTCCAATACCATGCGAACTACGGAACCCGCGTTTTCCTTCCGCGTTTGTTCATCCATGTCGGGACCGGGCATCCTCCCGCGACTGCCATCCAGAATTTTGCGCGGCAATTGGCCTTGATCCGCAAAGGACGAATCGATCCGGTGCTGAAGGTGGGCAGGCTGGACACAGCACGTGATTTTATCGATGTCCGCGACGGGGTGTCGGCAATGTTGGCTTTGATGGAAAGAGGCCAGCCCGGAGTTCCCGTGAATATATGCAATGGCGTGGCTCCGAAAATTGAAGAAGTGTTGAATTTGTTGATCGAAATCGCAGGGGTTCCGGTTCGCATCGAGCCGGATCCGGCGCTCATGCGTTTGTCGGATGAGGCTGTTTTGTTGGGCGATAACTCACGGTTGAAGCAGTTGGGCTGGACCCGCCGGTATGCACTTCGGGAAACCTTGGAAGCAGTGTTCTCCGATTGGATGAACCGGACCGCCTGACCTTTGGCATTGCATTTGCACGGGGAACCGGATTGGAGCAAGTCATGTCATTGAGGATATTTGGAGTCGTAACGACTGTGCAGGCACCAACGGAATGCATGGTGCGACTGGCGAAAGCATGGCCCGGCGAAAAGGGTTCGTTGTTGGTGGCGGGAGATCGGAAGGGACCTTTTTCCTATCCGCTGGAGGGTGCACGGCTGGTGACCATAGAGGATCAACTCCAGCTTCCCTACGAATTGGCCCGGGTTTTGCCGGAAAAGCACTATGCGCGAAAGAACCTCGCCTACCTCATGGCCATGGAACAACGCGCTGAGCTCATCTATGAGACAGACGATGACAATGCGCCCTTGCCGGATTGGGCAGTTCGCGGGATGCGTTGTGCCTCGCACCAATGGAGCCATCCGGGATGGGTGAATGTATACCGTTGGTTTTCAGATAAGCTGATCTGGCCCCGCGGGTTGGCGTTGGATGCCATCCGTGGCACCGACTTGTCGAAGGTATCCATGGACATGTCTTTCGCGGACTGCCCTGTTCAGCAGGGCTTGGCCAACGGATCGCCCGATGTCGATGCGATCTGGAGGCTCGTATGCGATGAAGCGGTGAGTTTTGAGGATGCCCCGAGTGTGCGGCTGGCCAAGGCGACGTGGTGCCCCTTCAACAGTCAGTCCACCTGGTGGTGGCCGGAGGCGTATCCCCTGATGTATCTTCCCAGTCTGGTCCCTTTCCGGATGACCGATATCTGGAGGAGTTTTGTTGCGCAGCGCTGCTTGTGGGCGATGGATCGGGAATTGGTTTTTCATCGGGCAGAGGTCGTGCAAAACCGTAATCCCCATACCCCGTATCATGACTTTGTGGATGAAGTGAAAGGTTACCTGCGTAACCCGGAAATCCGCACCGCTCTCGAGGCGGTTGATCTTAGGGAAGGTTCAATCCATCTTGGGACGAACCTCCACCTTTGCTATGAAGCCCTCGTAAGGATCGGCGTGGTGCCTTCCGCGGAAATGCCGATATTGGAAGCGTGGATCGGGGATTGTGAGGCCGTCAGTGCCCGCATGGGATCCACCGGAAACTGAGGGAGGAGTCTGAACAACCGTGGGTAAAGGAGTGGGCAGTCGGGCAATGTGGAAGGAGCTTGCGCTCCGGATGTTGGCCGGTGTCGAAACCCTGACTCATCGGGGCAAATCCCCTGTGGTATTCGTTCCCGGGCTTAGTTTGGGAGTGGGAGGTCCCCGAACCTTCATGGCCCTGTTGGTTGAAGGGTTGCGCAAGCGCGGAATGCGGGTGACGTCGAACCGCATGGTGAAGGCTGACGCGGCGATTATTCCCATCAGCGCACCTCCCGCAATGATAAGCGAATGGAAGTCCAGAGGCACCTTGATCGTGCAACGTCTGG
>JAQVLM010000448.1 GCA_028704125.1 Opitutales bacterium | reverse complement strand
GGAACTGCCAGCCTGCCAGTAGACGTTTCCGAATTCTTCCCAGTTGAGGTCAAACGGACGCTCACCCTTGAAGCGCATGAAATCAAATTCGGAAGCAGGGAAGATCCCTTTCTCGATCGAATCCGCATTGGCTTTGAGTTCGGCCTGTGTCAGATGGGCAAAAAAACCATCCCAGGTAGCCGCATCCACCTGACAAGTGTGCTGGATGGTTGCCAGTGCCCGTCTCGCTCTTGTGAAAAGCCTCTGGAGAAAACTTTCTTTGTCGTGCCGGAACACATCAAAAAAGATCTGCCACTGGTTTACCTCGTCGCTGAAAGCCGGCGTGATGCCGCGTCCGGTGGTACCTCTGGATTCCTCTTTCAAGACATGCGCCCGATAGTGTTCCCATGCGAGATCGAGGAGTCGATGGCACAGATCGCTGACCTGGGTGCGCTCGTCGATGCGCAGTCGCGGAAGAACGGGATACCCGATTGCTTCGATCGGCTTCACTTCCCACCAGATCTTGCGCGGATCGGCCACGACCCCGGAACCCATCGCGAGATGTTCAATCCGGGAATCCACAACTCCGCAGGGCAGGAGATTGTGTTTCAATCCTCCGGCGGTGTGTCCGGAATTGGCTCCGCCATTTACCTTCAACACCATTGCGATGTGGTTTGAAGGCTCGGACATCTTTTCGATCTCGTCAGCCACTTCGTACACGACGCGGCCTTTACCTTCGTCTCCGAAGGAAATTCCAACGTCTGCGATAATGGTGCTTTGGAAGGGTTTGAGTGCCATGATTATGAAATGTCTCAGTTACAGGATGTCAGCCACACCGTATTCGCGATGGCCCGGATAGCGTGCTTTGAGTGAGGCGACTTGTGAAAGGAATCCGTCAATTTGACGAAGCGCGTTGCCCGTCTGATTGCGAATTGAGTGCGAAATGCGTTCGAGCTCGTACCGATCGAGAGGGAAGGTGGGATCAGCGGCCAACCGATCGATCAGGTGATTCTCGAGGTTTCCCGATTGCCGGCGGGTTTCGATTTCCGCCACCGCATGGGTCTTGATGAGATGGTGGGCGTCCTCGCGACCGATTCCCTTTTTGACCGCTTCCATCAAAATGGTGGTTGTGAGCAGGAAGGGCGCGTATTGCTCAAGCTCCTGGCCGATAACTGCAGGATACACTGTGAGTTGCTGCAATACCGACAGGAAGGTGTTGAGCAGCCCGTCGATGGCAAAGAAACTATCGGGCAGCACCACCCGGCGAACCACGGAACAGGATACATCGCCCTCGTGCCACTGATCTCCGGCAAGAGCCGATGCCATGGTGACATGTCCAGACAGAATAGACCTGAAGCCATGGATTCTCTCGCAACTCCGGCTGTTCATTTTGTGCGGCATCGCGGACGATCCCGTTTGCCCTTTGGCAAAACCTTCTGAAGCGGCCTCGTGTCCAGCCATGAGCCGGATGGTCCGGGCAAAATTGGAAGGAGCCGCACTCAGGGCGTAGAGCTTGCTGACCAGTCCGAAGTCCAGTGAACGCGGGTAAACCTGACCCACGCTACTCATGAGCGCAGGTAATCCGAGGTGGCGCAGCATCGAGGCCTCAAGCTGTGCGGTTTTTTCCAAATCCCCGTCGAAGAGGGTGATCTGGTCGGTCTGTGTTCCGACGGCACCTTTGAGTCCCCGGACCGGGTAGGTGTTGAGGAAGTGTTCGAGTTCTGCGATCGCCAGTATGAATTCCTCTCCGAACATCGCAAAACGTTTGCCCAAGGTGGTCGGCTGGGCCGGCACATTGTGCGTGCGTCCGGCGAGCACCAAATCACGGAAACGCTCGGCGCAATCTCCAAGTGCGGACAAACTGCTGACCGCTTTTTCAAGCGTCATCCGCAGGGCTTGCGCAACCTGTAGCTGTTCGACGTTTTCGGTGAGATCGCGGCTGGTCAATCCCTTGTGGATGTGCTGGAAACCGGCAAGCTCGCAAAACTCGTCGATTCTCGCTTTGACGTCGTGCCGGGTGGCCTTTTCGCGTTTGCGGATGGATTCAAGATCGATCTTGTCGACCACTCGCTCATAGGCTGTGATCGCTTCCATAGGAATCGGGATCCCGAGGTCCCGCTGCGCCAGCATCACGGCAATCCAGAGTTTTCGCTCCAGACGGATCTTGCCCGTTTCAGACCATAGATCGGCCATCGCAGGGGATGCGTAGCGATCAGCGAGTACATTCTTTACCAAAGTATCCATTCAACAAACAAACCCGGCAAAAATGACCTCGGGCTAGCGGTAAGGCAACCCTATTCGGAAGTATTCTGTGTGTGCGTTGATGCGCGGCTCGCATCGACTGATTGGCCCGTGAAAAAGGGCGGGATGACTCCCGCCCTCGAATGCCAAATTTAGATACGGTAGAAGAATCCCCGGAACCTCAGAGTTTCGTTGGATTCGGCGTGTCCCCGTAAACGGCGGTCGGATCAAACGCTTTCTTTTCTTCAACAAAACGCAGTTCCACAGGAGCGTCTCCAGGTTTTCCTACGGGGATTTCCCGATAGAAACAACTGCGGTATCCTACGTGACAGGAGGCTTCGGAACCGCCGGCGGTCGGCTGGGTAAGGGTCACTTCCAAGACGATGCAATCCTGGTCATCGTCGATGAGGATGCGCTGGATCTTTTGAAACATTCCGGAGCTTTCACCCTTTTTCCAAAGCTTGCCTCTGGAACGCGACCAGTAATGAGCCAATCCGGTTTCAATCGTGAGCAGCAAGGCTTGTTCATTCATGAAGGCAAACATCAACACTTCCTTGGTGTGGGCGTGCATGGTGATGCATGGAATGACCCCGTTCGCGTCGAACTTGGGTGCAAGCTGGGTGCCTTCCTCGACCTGCTCAACGCTGGTCCGGGCGGCAAATGCGGGATTTCTCTCGATTGGTTGCGTCATAGTTGGTGACAATTAAGCGGCTAACCCTAATTCATCCCGGGGATTCGTCAATGCCTAATCCCTCGAAATCCTTGAGCGGGGTATGCGGGACCCGACGAAAGCGAGGCATCCCGCAATGGGGTGGGGGATAGGCGCAATTATGGAACGGGTTTTCGAGCAAATTGGGTCAAGCGCTTATGGTTTGGTGTATGGAATTGGACGACAGATATTTTGTTGCTTCATCGATGTGGTTTTTGGCCG
>JAQVLM010000447.1 GCA_028704125.1 Opitutales bacterium | reverse complement strand
CTGCAACTGACTGTAGATGCGTTTCTGGGCCTCGAGGGATCCACTCACCGCAGCCTCACGCACGATTTTGTCGTCCAGTATCGTATCCCGGATCTGGTTGATCTGGGTTTGCGAGTAACCTCCCGAGATCCCGAACTCCACCCGCTGGCGTGCGTAGTTCGTGCTATTGACGTTGGCGAGGTTCTTGCCGGCAATCTCGACCGCCTTCTGATTGGATTTCAGAGCGGTGGTTGAGTTCAGGATGCTGCCTATGAGTCCGGACATGTCAGTCGAATTAGGAAGTGAGCCTCTATTCAGGCCGAGAAGTTGACGGAACCCGCGGCCACGTGGGTGCGGACGCTGGCGTCTCCTCTGGCTCCATAGGTCTGGGTGACCCCCTGAGGCACCGTCTTGAGCAAGAGCTCATGGGTGTATTGGAGGGCACGGGCCAGGAGCATCTGATTCTGACTCGCTTTGCGGCGCGTCTTGTGGATCAGGCTGTTGATCTCGTCGATCAAAGCGGCCAACAGCGGCCGGGCCTCTTCCGGAAAGTGCACCAGCATGGACTTGAGGTCCTTCGGTGCCGGGAAACCCAGCGTATTGCCGATGTCCCGCACCATCTGCTCACGCTCAGCGCGCAAGCCGGAAGTTGATGCGATCTGCTCCTCAATCTGAGTGCTCAGATCCATGTAGTGCATCATCTCCCGATGGAGGATAGCTTTCTGCTGCTCGTCGATCAACACCGACAAGGCTCCGTATTCCTGAAGCTCCATACGCAGAGCATCTGCCAAAGGTGCCCAGAAAGTGTTGGATTGCGTTTCATTCATGACGCATCGGTTTCCTTCGTTGTGTTAGTGGTTGATAATTGGGTTTGCAAAGCACTCGATATGCCTAATCCCGGCCCGCTTCGCACAATATTGTTTGCGAGCGCATCGGTCAGAAATCCACGGTAGATTTCCTGGGCAGTACCGTTTTCGTTAAAGATCCCCTGAATGTGCGGTTTCAATGCATCCTTCAGGTATTGGCGAACCAGCGTCGCCTCAAATTCATCCGCCGAAACCTCCAGTTTCTGACTTTCGGAAAACCTCCCGGACTGAGCGACCGACTGCCAGTCAGCCGCACTCAGCATCATCGAAGTATTCAGATTGGATATGCTGTCCATTGGTCGTATTTCCGTCGTTATTGCAGGATCAGCTCGGCCTGTAGGGCGCCTGCCTGCTTCAAGGTTTGGAAGATCGACATCATCTCGCGGGTGGTCACCCCAAGGGCATTGAGAGCATTGGTCAGGCGCTCGATCGACGGATAGTCATCCAGCACCTCGAAACCGCCCTGCATTTCCGTCACCTGCACATTGGTATCGGGTAACACCACGGTTTCGCCACCGGGAGAGAAAGGGTTGGGCTGTACCGCATCGACATTCGAAGCAATCGTGATCGTGATCGCGCCGTGGCTGATCGCCACCCGCGAAATCCGCACCTCGGAGGTAGCGACGACCGTTCCGGTCCGTTCATTGATCACCACACGTGCTTTCGTATCAGGCGTCACCTCGAGGCTTCCCATGGCGGCGATAAAGTAGGTTTCCTGACCCTTGAAGGTCGGAGGAACCCGCACCGACACTGTTGCGCTGTCAATGGGGTGACAACTGGATGGAAACACATCATTCACCGCCTTCGAAATTCGGGCGGCAGTCGTGAAATCAGGATGCTGCAGGATCAAGCGGATCATGTCCTGTGCCACGATCTCGGTTCCGATTTCGAGTTCAACAATAGCGCCTCCGCTGATCCGGCCAACGGTCGGATGGTTCTTCTGCACAGTGGCGCCACCGGCACCACCCGTTCCCTCGAGAAATCCGCCCACTGCGATCGGACCCTGAGCCACCGCGTAGGCCACATCATCCGCACCCACCAGCGGAGTCTGGAGGAGCACGCCACCGTTGATCGACTTGGCATCCCCGATCGATGAAACGGTCACATCGATGCGACTTCCCGGCTTCGCAAAGGCTCCGATGTCAGCCGTAACCATGACCGCGGCCATATTCCCGCCCTGGATCGTTCCCGGATCGACCACGATCCCGAAGCGTTTCAGAAAATTGGACACACTCTGCACGGTGTAGGACAACTGACTGTCACCATCTCCGGCCAAGCCGACCACGATACCGTATCCGGTCAATTGGTTATCCCGCGCCCCTTCCACCTGCGTCAGGTCCTTCACCCTGGATGCGGAAACCGCAGGAGACAGCGCCACCATGAGCAGGAACATCCCCATCCAACTTGCAATGCGTAGTTTCATCCTTGCCTCCATCAGAATGGATTGACCTTGTCCACGAAGCGGGTGAACCAGCCCTTGCGCTGGACGTCTCCCACTGTTCCCTGCGAAATAAACTCAATGCGTGCGTCAGCGACCCGGGTCGAAGAAACCGTGTTCGTGATCGGATCAACATCCAATGGCCGCACGACGCCCTGGAACACCGCATGACGATGTTCACCCGAGAAAGAGACCACACGCATCCCTTCCAGCACCAGATTTCCATTGGGCAACACATCAATGACGGCTACCGGAATCTGCGCCTGAAGCACATTCATGGTGTCCGTGATCGAACTTGGGGAGGTGCTATACTGCCCCTTGAGAAGGTCCGAAAGCTTCACCTCCTTACCTTCCAGCTCCTTCCAGTTGATTGAGTCCACCAGAACCCCGGCCAAATCGATCACGGGTGAGCTCTTCTGCCCGGTGTTGATCGACTGGCTCGCATTGAAATCCACCATCTCCTCGATCGTCACGGTCAGCAGATCCCCGACAGCGTAGGCTGTCTTCGACGCAAACATACTTTTCGGGCTGTCGGCGCGATTCCACAGCGAGTCTCCATGGGCCTCGGGGATCATTATTCCCGCGCTTAACCAAAGAACCGCTCCTCCACAAAGGATCAAATGTGTTGCTCTCATGATTTTGCTCCTCATTAGAAATGTACCCTTGCCTGGTTTTCACCGATCACCTCGGCTTGAAAATCATTCCGCGTCTGCATGTTCCGGATGCGGATCACCTGCCCCATGCCCCCTTCCTCCAAAGCTTTCCCCTTCATGGAAATCCGCATACGCCCTTCCTCGGCCACCACCTCCACGACGCTGTTTCGCAAAACGAGAGGACGGTCCTTGATATCCTTCCAAAGAATAACCTTTC
>JAQVLM010000446.1 GCA_028704125.1 Opitutales bacterium | reverse complement strand
ATGCGCGGTGAAGTGTCGTGAAGGCATCGACAAGTGTGCCATCAAGATCGAACAGGACAGTATGAAACGGGTGCATCGTCCGGCCAATTAGTCCCAAACCCCACAAGATGCAACCGCCGAAGCCCCAGCCTCCAGTTTTTCAGTCCACGGATCCAGCCGGAAAGCCTACCTTTTCCCGCTATGAAAACCCAATTCATCCGCCCGCTCCTAGGCTGTCCGTTGCTTAGTCCTCGGCGGTTACATCTGGATTATAGTCCCAACCATGACTATTCTTTTCCCAATGGATCAAGCCCTCTTCCAGATTGTAAATTCGAATGAACACCTTCCCATCGAACTTTTCCGGCGGAACTTCTCCCACCCATTTCAGAGGAACCTCATATCTTTGTCCCGCTCTTGTGATCACTTCAACTCTGGGACTACCAATGTTCACCAACTTAGCCCAGTTCCCATTACTTGAATATGCATCCTTTTTCCACCCCAGAAGCATAGCATTACTAGGAGCATATGGGTTGTCATAGCCATCAAATCCGACTCCATAAAGGCTCTTAACTGCAAGTGCCTCACTATAATGAGGTTCAAACTGAATAGTGTTCATTTGTTGCCTGGCACATGCGGAAAACATGACGCTCGACGAAACAACAACAGCCAAAAGCCTCAAAAAAGGGTCAGTCCAATTATTCATGTTTTTTGAAAAAAGGAAGGGAAGCGGATCAGTCCACGCATTGTAACTTGTTGAGTTCTGACATGTGCGCGGGGAGGGAGCAATGGTTTTCGGATTGCAGCTGATCCAGCTACCTACATTCCCACAAGGGATCCCATTGGAGGCAAACGCCTGCAAATCCGATGCGGATCTCCCGAGCCATCAGCCCAACAACCTACGCCATTCAGAGCTGGGCAGCGGGTCAATTTTGGGACGTTGAGAGAACTCCCCGTTACAGTTCATCCACGCTCAAGTATTATCTCATCTAGCAATCTTGATCATGATCAATACGGCCCTAGCCAAGCCCAGCCCCTTCCACATCAAAGCCCAATAGTAGCGGGAGCATCCTTGCTCGCGCCCTCGCGCTTTTGTTGCCCACACGACGGAAAACTCCCGCCCCAGGTAGGGCGAACAGTCCTCACCGAGCCGCTCTTCCCAAAACGTCGGAAACTCCCACGCGGGTAGGGCGAACCGTCCCGGTGAGCCGCTCTTCCCAAAGCGCCTCCGCGGCATTGCGCGAGAACTTCTTCATCCTCAAATCTACCAGTCGTTCAATAGGCATGACTCCTTGCAACTCGAATGTCGGAAAGTTCACACTTTCCGCTACGGGGAGAATGAGGGGGAATGATACAACGGGAGCAATTCTCTTCACGTAGCGGGACGCGTAAGCGTTCCGTCTTGGTTTCATTCCCACGCGTCACCTCAGACCCACCCTGCCCCGGAACACTCACGTATTCCGCTACCGGAAAATGATTTGGAACAAAAACGACTATTCGCCAGGGTGCCTGCGGTGTCAAACACTGGATCAAAATCAAGAATCTGCGCGCCATCCTCAATACGGCAGCCCCGGCTTCTGGGTTTTTGCTTCAGCCCGCGGATAAAAAGCCGGACACTCCCAAATCGGAAGCACCACATTCAGACGGGCAGCCGCAGCCAAGACCTGCGCAATGATCGCACAACCCTTCCCCTCTTCCTGAGGTCTGAACTTCGCACAGGCGTGGCACATGCAATAGGCGTTTTGACAACCTTTCAGATCATGCCGCACCCATCTCGATCCGGTAGGCCGATCCGCCTGGCCGTAAGCTACGGTAGCGGGTTTCTCAGCCATCCATGAGGAGCGATCCACCCCATAGGTCTGAATGCATTGGGACTCGAGATGCGCAGCCGCCAGAGCCAATACCCGCTGAAGAATGGGAGACTCCATATGCTGCTGGAGTGCGGCATCATCCGAATACTGCTCATAAAAGAAAAACCTGCGGGGCTCTTCCAGGTCCTGATGCAGCGTGTAGAGCAAAGTTCCCGCCTCCTGCCGGACCTGCCCGAACAACTCGTCCAACAAACTCCTAAGCGCTTGCTCATGCCCCGCCAGCGCCACCAATTCCGCTTTGATTACCTTCATATCCATCTGCGATTTGCCATTCCGGCCACCGCTGAACAAAGCGAACCCCATTGCATCGCCCATCCATCCGTTCATGGCCTATTGAACAAACAGCTTACTGGATCGGGTTCGCGATCTATTGTAGAAATGCGACATTTCGATCGCGGACCAGTCGCATTCAGCCAAACCCCGTCCCATGAGATCCCGGAAGGAATGGAGAAAATGAGCTTGATCGTAGTATCCATGATCCAAGGCAACCTCAAGCCAACCCCTACCCGAAAGAACCTTGTCCCGAATCGTCTGCTGCATGCGGCACAGGCACAAATGGGACTTCGGACTCAACCCAAAAGCGGAACCAAAAGACCGTTCCAAATGCCGACGGGAAACGCCCATTCTCCCAGCCAGAGCCTCGATCCTGAGATCAGCGTGCCCGTAGTATAGCTGCGCATTCGCCCGATCCAGCCAACCATCCGGCTTGCGGTGTTGCTCCAGCTTCCGGAGCAGGAACGCGTTCAGCAATTCCGCCCGGATCTCCCGGTTACCGGACTCCCGAATCCGGTCAGCAATTGTCTCGATGTCAGATCCCCAAAGCTCACGCATGTCGACGCATGATCCGCTGACATCCCCATACCCGCAGGGAACAAAATGCCGGAGCGAACCCGTCCGGAACCGGATCGATAAAAACTGCAAACCTGCATCCTCCCGCATGAAACAGGAGCCCCCGTTGATGCCCAGCAAATGAACCAACCGGATGTGATCAACCGAACCATCCACCCGATAGGTCAGCCCGTCAGAGAGAGGCAGGATCACCTCGCTCCCGGACCCCGGAATCAACAGCTTCCATTCTGCCTCCGGGTAGGATACCCTCCCCTCCCATATCCGCTCGACAAATGCGTGCAACGGAGCTTCCGGAAAAAAGCTCCACGGCATCCTCGGATTGGAATCACATCGATTCATCAGTGTGCGACGTAATCCTCATAACCGACACACAATCACAGGAAATCCAATCGTCAGGCAAACCATTGATTACAGGCCTTGACGATGCGCTCACAAGCGTTGCCATCGCCATAGGGATTGTG
>JAQVLM010000445.1 GCA_028704125.1 Opitutales bacterium | reverse complement strand
CAACAACAGAGAGTTGCCATTGCCAGAGCCTTGGGTGGCCATCCATCAATTCTACTTTGCGATGAACCCACGGGAAATCTCGACTCCCGGAATGGGGAAATGGTGATGGATATCATTGATGAATTACACCGCGATGGGACGACACTGTGCATGGTCACCCACGATTCGCGCTTTGCAGCCCATGCCCGTCAACACCTGCACCTATTTGATGGAAAAATCGATGACTCCCGGAATGACTGATTCAACCCGTTCCCAAGGATATCGCCGTTTTTCCGTTTGGTGGTTTTTGGGTTGAGTGTTGCTCCGGGTTTATGGCAGGATGACCATGCCTCATTCGCCACGCACTTTGAGAAATCGACGCCGGTTGGATTTCGGGTTGGGTTGGCGAGTCAATCTCCTACAGGACAGTCCCCATGCCGATGCGAAACTTGTTGCGTAGTCTGATGCTGTTGTTTGTTCCCGTGATCCTGTTTGCAGGTGGAACGGTCCGGTTTGTGGAAACCACAGTGGATTTGCAGGCCGATGGCCGCGCCAAAGTGCATACCCTTGTCCAGTGGAAGGTACTGGGTGGAAGCATGTATGCATTTTACTTCGCGGGGACCGACCGGTTGCATGTGGCAATGGATTCCAGTGCGGGCTATGCGGTGGATTCCGATGGCAAGCGCTACCCGCTGAGGATCGATACCGTGGGACGGGGAAAATGGGATATACAGTTGGCGAACGGTCAGCGTTCAACAGCTGAGACTCTGACGTACTCCTTCAGTTTCGCCACTGATTTCGCAGCAGCGGAGTATGTCGGGCCCACTCGCAGCAATGAAGGAAGGGATCTCGTCTATTTCCACTGGGCTCCGCCCGAATGGGATGAAGCGTGGGAACAGGAGCATGCGACCGTGAGAGTGGTCCTGCCGGTTCAGGTTCCGGAGGGCCAGAACGCCCGTGATTGGGTAAACGCAAATGAAATCCTTTTGACCGAGAAATGGATGAATGAGCGCTATAAACTGGATTACCAGCGTGAAGAGGAATCGGATCGGTTAGTGTTGGTTGCCCACCGCGAGAATCCGGGAAACAAGGCGTCAATGAAGCTTCAGTTTTATGTGCCCGCGGATTCTTTTGCGCTGGTGATGCCGGATCATACCGGAACAAGGCGCTCCATTCTATGGGGTGGTGCGGTTTTAATCGGGTTGTTTGCGTTGGTTTTGCGTGGGAAGAAGCACTCCATCCGGAAAGCGCGCCGTAGTGTGGGTGAGGTGAAATGGAGCGGAATTGACTGGACTCCTCCAAAGCTCAAGTTGAGCACTTTCCGGAAGCCGGGAAAAGTCTGTGAGAACCTGACCCCGCTCGAAGTGGCGTTCTTTCTCGAAATCCCGATTCGCAGCATCCTCAGTGGCATGGTAGTGGCAATGGAACAAAACGGCTGGATCCGCACACATGCGGGGCCTCCGCTCCGATTTGAAGTGCTGCGCCAACCCGAGCCGGATCGCATGGGCGACTACGAATCGGAGCTGTTCAGCTATATCCGGGATGGGACGTTTGCCCAAAGCGATTTGGATGCATTCCTCAACCTGATCATGCGCAAGATTCAGGAAAAAGCGTGGGATTGTGATCTGGATGCCACCCGGCAATACTGGGAAGAAAAGATCATGGCTGGAGATTCTGCTCCAGTCACCGAACCCGCCAGAGAAGTTACCCGTCGTCCCATTCCAAGGAGGCGAGCATTCACGCCACACGACTGGTACTATTATTACCGTTGGAACACCTTTGGAGGTCGTCCGGTTCAGACGGCAGAAACAACGCAGGCTCCGGCTCCATTACAGGCGGAAGCGGAGGATCCTTTTGTTTATGCGGAGGCCATGCCCGAAGCGCTCGAGCAACGCATGCGTTTGGATGATTTGAGCGGGATATCGGATCTCAATGTCTGCCACGACGCCTGCCACAGTGCGTGTCACAATGCCTGCCACAGTGCGTGCCATAGCGCCTGCCACAGTGCCTGCCACAGCGCATGTGTAAGCGGGGGATCCCGATAGGGAGAGATGCGGGATCATGAAACGGTTATTTGGGTATTTTGCCGGACCAAAGGATGACCCCAATCTGGATTGGGTCGACGAATACATGCGTCGGGTGAAACCTTACATTCATGTCCGGATGAGGGACAACCTGCTGATCAAACGACCAAATCAAGTGGTCAGGTTGAATCCCACAGGAGCGATGATCCTCCATCAATTGCTGGAAGGCAAACCCGTGCGCGATGTGATGCATGGACTGGATCGACCGAAACGGGACGATGTTGCGCTGTTCCTGCACGCGGTTCGGAAACAGGTTGAAAGCGGGCTCAATCCTTACGGTGGGCATCCGGCTGTGGAGACGGAGATCTTCGAGGCACCCTTCAGCGATTGGCCGGTTTTGTCGGAGGTGGCGCTGACCTACCGGTGCAACTTGCGGTGTTGTTTTTGCTATGCCGGGTGCAATTGCACGCGCAAAACAAATGAGCGTCCTGAACTCGGAGTGGATGGGTTCCGGGAAGTGCTCCGCCAGGTCCGCGAGGAAGCCGGAGTCCCGTCGGTTAGTTTTACCGGTGGCGAGCCCACGCTGGTGCCATTCCTTCCCGACTTGATCCGCTATGCAAAGGAACTGGACATGCGGGTGAACCTGATCAGCAACGGAACCCTTATTGATGCCGAACTGGCCCATCTCATGGTCGATGCCGGACTCGATTCGGCTCAAATCAGTATTGAGGCCCCGGATGCGGAGCTCCATGACCGGATTGCGGGTTGCAAGGGCGCATTCGAGCGCACGGTGCGGGGCGTCCGGGAGTTGGTGGCCACCGGAATTCACGTGCACACCAACACGACCCTCCACCGTCATAATCTGGACGTCGCCCGGGATATGCCCCGCTTTGTCCGGGAGGAACTCGGGCTTGATCGGCTCAGCATGAATCTGGTGATCCCAACGGGAAGCGTGGCAAGCCACGGAGAGGTACATGTGCGCTATTCTGATGCGGTTGATCCGATCCTGCAGGTTCAGGAGTCCTGCGAGCGCGAAGGGATCGAGTTTATGTGGTATAGCCCCCTCCCGATGTGTATCTTCAACACTGTGGCGCACGGGCTCGGAAACAAAGGTTGCGCAGCGTGTGAAGGGCTACTTTCGGTGAATCCATGGGGCGAGGT
>JAQVLM010000444.1 GCA_028704125.1 Opitutales bacterium | reverse complement strand
GTGCCATGCCGCATAGAGTAGGGATACCACCATCCATCCGGGCTGGTGTACCACCATTCACTTCCTTCCACGTAAATCCACGGATAGTCGCCTTTGAAAAAACCGAGTCGATCGGCATACATCCAGCCCGAATCATCGAACGACATTGCTCCGGGAATTCCAAAGAGCCATGCGCTATCCGCGTAAGACGATCCATTCCGAAGATCGGGCGTGTTCGAATCCCCGGTGACGATGCAAGGGGAGAGACTTCCAGCAGCCAGGAAAACCACAAGAAGGGATTGGATTGCATTCTTCACGGTGTTTTTTCGCTTCATACTATCAGAGTAATGGATACTGCTCGCAACTCCGCCTTCATCTGGCGGTAGAAATGGGGTGATGCGCCTTCACATCATAGGGAAGAAGGGTTCCGTATTCCATCTGGAATACCCGATCCGCAATGTGGAAAAAGTGGTCGTCATGGGTCACCGCAAGGACGGTCTTCCCGCGATTCCTGAGCTCGGGAAGGATCATGTGATAAAAATACTTCCGGAACACCGGATCCTGATCCGCCGCCCATTCGTCGAACACATACACAGGTTTATCCTCAAGCATCGCCACAATCAAAGCCAGCCGCTTGCGCTGCCCTGTGGAGAGCCGTGTATTGGTGATACAGCCATCGACGATGTCTGTTTTGCCCTTCAACTCGAACTCTTCCATCAAGCGCATCACCCGGTCGCGCTCCATACCGGTCGCGCCGAGCAACCTCCTGAAAAGAAAGAAATCCGTGAAGATCGTCGCGAAAAAATCCCGGTATCTACCAAAACCATCCTCCTGAACCTCCCTGCCGTTTAAAAACAAACTCCCGGATGCCGGAGGGTAAAGCGCTGTCAACAGCTTGAGAACCGTCGACTTTCCTGAACCATTTCCTCCGATCAGGAAAACGATCTCGCCCTTGTTGAGCGATAGATCGAATGGTTGAATCGTAAAGGGTCGGGTCCCGTTCTTTGGATACTGGAAGGAAACCTGCCGAAGCTCCAGAGATTCGAACGCCACGGGCTCCTCGTCACCCACTTCCTCCGCCATTTGCTCAACGGACGAACGGCCCGATTCAATCAAATCCTCCAAATCCTGAATGTTCCGAATGGACGCCTCCGCTTTTGCCAAGGCTGGAATCGCAACGACAATATCGCCGATCGGGCCAGCGGAGAACAACACGATTGGCACCAACATCCCGATGATTGAAATGTCTTCCGGCTTGATGTTCGGCAAAATGAACAATAGCCCGGCAACCGTGAAAAACAAAAACGTCTGTCCAATCAAAACGGAGTGGTTCATCGCCATCCCCGCACGTGTGCGAAGCTGCGCCGTCTCAGAAACCACGTCCGCCAGTTCTTTCTCGTAGAAGTCGTTCGCCTTCTTCCGGTTGAGCTTGAACTCCTTGAACCCCGAAAGCACACCGTGGAGATTATCAAAAAACACATTCTCGCGTATCGAAGCCTCCCTCAGCTCGGAAGCCACGTCCCGGCTTTTGTGCAAGTAGTATAGGACAGTCAAAAGGATCATCCCAGCCGTGATCAGCAGGGCGTGAATCGAGTTCACCCCGATGAACACCACAATGAAACCGAGCATGACAATCGATGAACTCGCGTTGATCACGGCTCCGGCCGAAACCGAAATCGTCATCGCATCGGTCGAAAGCGTGGAGTATACCCGGCCTGAATCCATGGACTCGAAAACCAGCAAATCCGTGTTCCGGATCTTGCGCAGGATACGCATCCTGGCGTTTTCCACGATCCCTTCTATGATGCGGGTGGTCCGGTTGAGCACATGCTCCTTGCTGATCCAAAACGCAGCAATGCAGGCCGCAAACTTCACCATCTGCTCAAACGGAAGCTCACCCGGGCGCAACATCGCCACCGACTTAATCGCCACCGAAACGGCAAGACCATTCACAATACCCGCAAAAACCGCCATGAGAAGCAGCGGGAGCCGGAATTCCGAGGATTCCCGGCGGATGAATTCGTAAAAAGTCTTCATGAAAGGTCAGAGACGGTGCCTGAGCATGATCTGCAAGCTATCCACAAACTCAGGAACAGTCGGAGCGGGTTTGCTGTTGTAATTCGTTTGATACTCAAGAACGAGCCCCAGACGCGGAGTGATACTATGCGCAAGCGATATCATAAAGTTCGCGGCGTATTGATCACCATCCAGCATCGGATAGCCCAGGAATACCTGCTTCAATTCGAGGGTGGGATTGATCTGGTATCGCAACAGCTGATATCCGACCAATGCCCAACCTTCCCTCTCGGATTCGAAATCCGGATCATCTCCCGCCAACAGGCCCGCCATCTCGTGATATTCCGTTGCCTGATACCCCAGCCCCACCCCCGCGAGCAAGGTCAGGTTTTCCTTTTTCACAAAGTAGTATGCCGGAACGGAAGCCACCTGCCACTGCGAGTCGATCAGGCTGAGACCATCGTAGAACCAATCATACTGATTCAGCCAACGCCAACGCTCATTGATATCCCGGATGTAGCGCAAGGAATGGTTCCGTTGATCCAGAATCTTGTTTCCATCAACCTCACCCTGGGCGATACTGTGGTAAGTCGACAGCTCATTCAGACCAATCTTCCAGGACGCCTCAACTGCGGCACGAAGCGTATCCACTTCGTTCTGGTTGTTGATCCGCTCAATTCCAACCTTGTAGTTCAGGCTAAGTTCACCCGGAAGCCCGGACCAACGGTTCAGCAAGGGAACCTCCACCTCCGCTGAGGCAGTATCAGAAGCCGGCTCCGCTTTCCTCTGATCCGCAGGCTGGGCCGTTTTGGCAGGCATAACTGACGGCACCTCAACAACCAATGCTCTTTCCAGACGAAGCTCCCCGAGGCCCTCGGAACGAAACACCACCTGATCGGATTGGACATCGACCCACTCGCCAATGAGGATCTCCCCCGTCTTGAGCTTCAACTCCGCCGCATCCGCCGTCTGCGCGAATCCCACCACTAACACCGAGACTACAGCTCCTGTCAGTATCCGGGTTGCACCATTATGAGTTCTAAAAGCCGAGAATATTGGAAAGCGTGAAAGGTTCATATTGGGGGATCGAAACAGTTCAATACGCAATCAGGGAAAGAGGGATCGTCTTGAGATCGGACGGGGCTTGCGCGGTCT
>JAQVLM010000443.1 GCA_028704125.1 Opitutales bacterium | reverse complement strand
CCCACATCATTACCATCGAATTGGTAATCGGGATCGAGAAGTTCTCGGTCACCGGAATGCGGGTCAACTCATAAGCATAGGGCGACACCGCACCATCAGCCCACGCCTGTGCGGCCGCAAAACATGCTAGCACTCCGAGTATCCAACGTTTCATTCCGAAAATCTATACAAAGGGGCAAGTATCGACCAGATTGCAAACGGCTGAAGCATATCTTTCGCATTTTTGACACGCAGGGGAGCCCGTCAACAACAATCATCCGACCCGGTCCAAAGTCTCCTGACTATGAACGTGACGGAAGGATGCTCCGCAAGCGGGCATCGGCTCTTTCATATGAACCCAATCTCGAACAGCCGGTTTTCGAGGGTTTGTTGCACGTGGTGCAGAGCAAAGCCGAAGGCCTTCATGTATCAAGCAGAATGCCCTCTTTTGACCCTTCCGGCGTGGTCCAGCGATAGCTCGGCAAACCAGAAAAAGGGCCAAACACACAAAGAAACGATTTAGACCGAGGGTTCTTAACGAAGCGGAACATTTATGTGTACCGTCAGGAACGTCGGATTGAAGGGCACCTTCTCGTGCACACGACCGCGTACGGAAAGCGAATAGGAGGCTCTTCCGTAGCGGAACACGTGAGTGTTCCGGGCCGACGTTCTTGGATTGGAGAAGAAGCGGTCCTCACGCAAAGACCCGGAGACGCAAAGGAGGGAAGATGGGAGGGGATCTCTTCCGTAGCGGAAATCGTGAGATTTCCGTCTTTCGGAATCTCATGTCCAACTTTTCCAGGACTCATCAAATCGATTCTCGCGGAAAGATGCAAAGGGGGGGGGAGAGATGAACCACAAAAGGCACGGAAATCACGAAGGGGGAAGAGCGGCTCATTCAGGACACCTCGCCCTACCCCGTGCGGGCGATCTCAGGCGAGGGGGAGTATTTTATGACGCTGGGAGCCTCATGAGTGTTGGGAAACCCGGTCGCGTGAAATTGGCTGTTGCGGGTAGGGATGAGCGTCCCCGCTCATCCGCAAGCGATTGAACGACTGTTGGGGTATGGAAAAGAAGATAGCTGAAGCCACTCCCTCCGGAAGAGGGCTTTATAAGAGATACCTCCTTCGGGTTTTGGGAAGAGCGGCTCGGTTGGGACAATTCGCCCTACCGGATACGGATAATTCCCTCCGCTTGGGGATGGGCTGTTTCGCCGAATGCGGCAGCTTAAGCGATCGTTGTCTTCGTGTTTCACAGTAGTCTGTTTTAAACCTGCAGGCGAGACACGGATTTTCCAGCTTCCGCAGCAAGCAATGTCGGGACGAGTTCACAACCACACGGTCGCACTATTCCATTCCCCTCTGATACAAATCCTCCTCGCTCAGGCCAAGGTAGTGTCCCAGTTCATGAAGGTAGGTCTTACGCACTTCGCGCCTGAAAACCCGCATATCTCCATCGGCTTGATCCAGAATATTTCCGAGGAACAAGCTGATGCGTGCCGGCTCAAGGACCGCATCGTCTCCCTCCATTCGATCACCTCCGGTGAACAGCCCCAAAGTATCATCTTCCCAACCCTTCTCCCAATCCGGATCGTTCAAGTCGTAATCGGGTCTTGCCGCATAGCAAACGGCGACCTCCTTCGAAATAGCCCGCAACGCTTCCGGAAGCGCCCGAACAGCTCCCTCCACCGCATCCTCAGCAATCGGGAGCAAATCCTCAAAGCGGTGTATTTCTCTGTCCATAAATGCCCAAACCCCTTTTCAACTAAACCCACGATTCGCGTTCCGCAACTTCTTCATCCCTTCACATCAACCACTCGAGGGTCTGTGGAAGATTGTCGCCGACATGGACAATCCTAATCACTGAACGGCCCAACAATCAGGAAGCGGCAGGACGCCAGTATTCCAACAAGCATTTCATACAGTCATTCGAGGCTTCGTAAGCCGACGCTGGCTCAGCTAGCATACGCTCCGCGTCCTGAACAAACGGACCAGGAATCATTTCATCCCGGCCATGATCCACCATTCCGCGCAGGGAATCCGGGGTGATCTCAAGGTGAAACTGCAGACCAATCACATGTTTCCCAAACTGAAAGGCCGGATTCTCACAAGCCTGGCTTGCGGCCAACCTTATCGAACCTGCCGGCAGGTCAAAGTTTTCGCCATGCCAGTGGAACACTTCCAGGGAATCCGGAAACCGGAAAGCATCGGTCGCCCCGGAAACAACGCTATGGACGGGAAACCATCCGATCTCGGGCCAGTTATTCCTGCGGACATTGGATCCCAGAACCCGCGCAATCAATTGAGCCCCGAGGCATATTCCCAGAACCGGTTTTTCTGCATCAATGCAATCCTGTATCAGGTCCATCTCAGCGCGCATCCACGGGAACACGTCCAGATCGTTCACACTCATCGGTCCACCCATCACGATCAACCCATCAACGGCTGACACATCGGGAACCGGATCGGACTCGTATAGGTGGCTCACCAGCACTGAATCGCCGGATTGTCCGAGCCGTCCTTCAATACAGCCGGGACCCTCATAGGAAACATGTTGCAGGATGTGAAAGCGCATGGGATTGTGATCCGGGATACCGAATCTGGAAATCCCACCGGGTCAACCGCCGACACCACCATTTTCCACCCGGTTCATCGAAACGTTGACTCCATCGGAACAAATCGCCGGCGACGGTCTGAACCCGGAACGATACCATCTCAGGGGCTTCCAACCCACCGGCCTCCCCGGATCCGGCCCTATCGTCACGACCTGTTTTTATATCATGCATCATCATCCAACGACGCATGCAATTGGATATCATCTATTGATTTGCACTTATCCGCACTTTCGTTTGAAGTAATTCAATCACGCAATGTTGGCAAAAACACACTCGGCCTCCCTTCTCGGGATTGAAGCGCTCCCGGTTCAAGTTGAAGTGAACACCGGTCTCGAAGGCGACCCTAGGGTCTGCATTGTGGGGCTTCCAGACGCCTCGGTTCGGGAGTCCCAGGATCGCGTTCACTCCGCACTCATCAACAGCGGACACTCCACTCCGCACACACGGGCGACGGTAAACCTCGCACCCGGAGACCTCCGCAAAGAGGGCCCCAGCTTTGACCTCCCCATTGCACTCGGCCTGCTGGCGGCAACCGGGCAGATGCGTGCCGAACCCCTCGCGGACTACCTCATCGCGGGAGAG
>JAQVLM010000034.1 GCA_028704125.1 Opitutales bacterium | reverse complement strand
CACGGTTGAGGACCCGATCGAATACGAGGTCGAAGGGGTCAATCAAACCCAGATCAAACCCGAAATCGGACTCGATTTCGCAACCGCTCTCCGGCATATTTTGCGACAGGATCCGGATGTGATCATGGTGGGTGAAATCCGGGACCGTGAGACGGCTGAGATTTCAATCCGGGCCGCTCTAACCGGACACATGGTGTTGAGTACCATTCACACCAACGATTCGGCAGGAGCAGTGACCCGCTTGGTTGACATGGATATCGAGCCCTTTCTCATCGCATCGGCGGTTGAGCAGGTGATCGCCCAACGGCTGATCCGCAGATTGGATTCTTCCAAGAGTCAACAGGCGAAGCTCAGTCAGGAATACCTTGAGACCTGCCTTCGGGCACTCGGAATTGACCGCTCGGAAGTGCGGCATATCGGAGCCTTGCGCGAACCGATCTCCGGTGGGCTCTCGGGATATGGCTACTATGGCCGGCTCGCGATTTTCGAGGTCATGACGGTCAACGATGCGATCCATGAGTTGATCGTCAAACGGGCCCCTGCAAAGGAAATCCGGCAGCTCGCGATTGAGCAGGGAATGCGCACCCTCCAACAGTGTGGGTGGGAGCAGGTGAAACGCGGCAAGACTTCCCTGAGTGAGATCATGCGATACGCTGAATTGGGAAGTGAGCAGTGATCGCGACCTTCCAATTCTGATTCACGAATACGGACCTGATATGGCTGAGTTTTCCTACACTGCCCGAAATGCGGAAGGCCGCTCCGAAAAAGGAGCGATCGAGGCGCGGGACAAGCGGGCGGCGATCGCCATGCTTCAAGCCCGCGGCTTGGTTCCCATTCAAGTGCAGCCGAAGACCGCGGGATCGTCCGTTTCCGCGCCCCCGCTGAAGTCGGCAACCGATGCTTCCGTTTCCGCGCCCATCCGCGAGAAACCACTGGCAGCGCCTTCTGGGGCTCCGAAGGGAAACGCCAAACTGGGTTTATTATTTGCCAAACGTTTGCTGGACCTGCATTCAGGTGGCCTGTCGATGGGGGACAGCGTGTTTTTGCTCCACCAGCGCCTGACCGATCCACGCTTGCGGGCAGTGGCAAGTGAAGTCTGGACTCATCTGCGCGAGGGTAAGCCGTTTGCGCGTGCCGTTGAACAAGTCAAGGGCTTGTATTCGCGCTCCATGGTTTGCCTCTTCGAAGCAGGCGAGGCGTCCGGCGACATGGTTTCGGTTCTCAAAAACAGCATCGAATACCTCGAGGAACGCCAGCGGATCCGCCGTCATGTTGCGGCCAGCATGGCTTACCCGTTCTTCGTGATCGGGGTTGTTTTTGTCCTGCTCCTGATGTTCCTGTTTTTCATGATGCCGCGCATCCAGACCATGATCGATTCGATGGGCGGACGGATGAACTTTTTCACACAGGTGCTGGTGTGGCTTGCTGAGACGATGGTGAAGTCCGGTCCCTTTGTGGTGATTGGAATTGTGGTGGTTTCTGTGTTGGTGGCCCAGTGGCGGCGCATGGAAAAAGGTCGCTTGATCACCGACAGGTGGTTCCTGCGGATTCCATTGTTGGGCAGGATTTCATGGCTGTCCACCATGTATCAGACCTCCAATCTGATGCATACGCTGCTTGGCAGTGGGATCAACACCACCGAGATGCTCAAGTTGACGGAGCGCACCATTTCGAACCTTTGGATCCGGCAGCGCTTCAGTGATGCGCGAACCAAAATCAACGAAGGAATGTCATTTTCCAATGCGTTCCGTCTCTATCAATTGTATCCGGATGATGCGATCGACATCCTCTCAGTGGGCGAGAATACGGGAAACCTCGCACGTGGCTTGCAGGAGATCACATCCAGCATGCGTGCAGCCCTCTCGGAGCGTATCCGTTTGCTCACGGTTTCCATCTCCGCCGCTGCGATGGGGACTGCCTTTGTCCTCGTTCTCTTTGTTGCCTTGGGAATGATTCTGAGTGTCTACGAAGTAACCCACTCGATCGGCCGCCATTGATCATGGGCAGGGCCATTTGAATGCCCTCCGCTCTCCTGCAGATGCTTTCGTGGTGTAAAGGATCCTTATTCGACAGGAATTACTGGATTGAAGAAGGATGTGTTCTCGCACAGAGCCGCGGATTGTGCAGAGGAAAGAGCGGCTCATTGAGGACACCTCGCCCAACCCAATGAATCGTGAGAAGGGCCGTTGCTCCGGAGGCGGTGGCTTCAGCCATAGTCTTCTCGTCCCACACAGAAACGCCAATCAACCAATAAAGATTTACTGGATCTACCTCCCTATTAACCGGAGAGCGCGTGAACCCTGTCTGGGAGCGGCCGGAAGCATTGCCATTGATACATTCCAACAAACCAGTGTTACCGAAATGATACCTAATCATAGAAATCATGAGCCTTTCCCGAGCCCTTATTCCATCCAGAAGGCTGTTTTTTTGGCCGGAAAAGGAAAAGTTTAGTTTACGGATTTTCCCTGACTAGAAAGACAACCCGGTTCGGTTGACCACTAGGGGCTAACCTCGAGAAGGACCCAGATCGACCCTTGTTTTTTTTGCTGACAGCAATTTTGCAATGAAGTTGGAAAAAACGCATGGAAAAAACGGGATCCGGACGCCTTGGACGCTGATTCCTGCTCATGTCCTCGAATGCCCTCAAACCTAGTTCACAAGCGGCTTTCTGGCATGTGGCGAAATTCGCCAATAGTTGGCATATTAGGCCATTATTAGGTTAGAATATTAGGGCCTGCTTATGCTTTTTTGGTTTTCGGAAATTTTCGATCATGTTGCGGAATTGCGCGGGTTTCCGTCGTTAGGTGTTCGACCGTCCAAAAGAGATTCCTTAACGGGGGTGGCATGGGTCAGGCGTCCACGATGCCCGTCAAGCGTGCGCTGTTGCCCCACAATCGCGTTTGGTGTTGTGGTCCGATACTTGGGTTGCGCTAGGGTATCGAGGGTTTCTAGGCGCTATACGATTGCACAAAAAAGCCCGGCCTGCTGACGTTGGCAGAACCGGGCATATCATGTTATTTTGCCCTTCGACGATGCAGGGCGAAAGGCGTCAGCAATCTTTGATGTTTCGGTATATCAGGACAACCGCTCCGGTTTTCGATGCGAGCTGACCCAGTAGCGCATTTGCCCGGACCTCATTGCCGAAGACCTCAAGCATCTCCTCCCGGTCCCAAATCAAAACGATTTCGGGTCTGAGCTGTTTTGCCTGTTGGGTGATGGTGTTCATAACAAACGCCTCATCGAGCGAATGCCCAAGTCCAAGCACGCTAAGACCATCGGTCCATTGTGGTCTTGAGCTTCCGGAAGGCGGCTTGTGTCCGGGCGATGTGGTGAGCTTCTTGCGCAATACTTCCGCGTCGCCCCATGTGCAGACAAGCACGCGCCTGACATCCCGTGAGCATTGACGCCGGGTATCGAACGGCGAGCAGAACGATTCGAGTTTGTCGATGAGTTGCGAATGGTGTTTCGTGATGCCGAAATCCTCACGCAGTTCATGGACCGTGCCTCGGGTGAATGTCCGAGTTCCAAACTCGATGGTGCTGCGATAGGTTGGTTGCTCTGCGGATTTCGAATCTGCAACCGTTGCCCGGGGTTGCCCCAACGCGCTTGCGGGTGCCTGCCTCGGAGTCTCAACCGCAACCGATGTTGCAAGCGTCACCTTGGGCGCTTCAGGCGCCTTCTTGACGGGTGCAGCGCTCGCCTGTGCGATTGGATCCGGTTTGGGCGCTGGTTTCGGCGTCTCGGTCGAAGCTGCAACGGATGGTTGCGCTTCGGTCTTGGGTGCGTCCGGTTGGCTCGCCTTGACGGGTGCCTTGACGGCGGGTTTCGATGCCTCAGCCTTGACCGATGCTTTCATTCTGGCCTGAACGCGCGAATACTCATCCACGTCGTCAAGGTGCAGAGCAACCATTCCGGGTGGCGGGTTTGCGTTTGCAGCGGTTGACCCGACTGGACGGCGTTTGAACAAGTTAGCGATTTTTGATAATCCGTATATCATGATATTTTTTATTCTGATGTTGTTTGATTGCGGTCGCGTCGTGCTCCCGCGTCGTGAAAAAAGTTGAAGGTAAACTCCCGCCCTTCACCTTCACCTTCATTGCCACCTTCTATAAGGTGGCTGAAGGTATGAAGGTAGGGCTTTCGTGAAGGTGCTTTGAAGGTAGTTGAAGGCTGAAGGTAGTTGCTCATAGTTCTGAGTTACTTTCCGCTAATGAATACCGATTCCTGTTGTCCTTAAAAAGAACGCCAGCCTTGATATATCGAAGCAGACGGGTTTCGGCTGACTTCGGATTTTCAATGTTACATTCGGCTTGAATCAGGCTGGTTGCCTGTGCCCAAGTCAAAGGTGGTTGTCCCTCGAATATCTCCGATGCTTGCGACTCTTTTTCCGCTCGTTTGATGTCTGCGTTTGCCGGTAGCAATTCGAATCCGTGTGATTCATCCGACCATTGCCAACGCGGGCTTTTGTCCCTTGTGATTGGCGCGTTGCGCGTCTTGACGGAAAAGCAATTGATAACCTCGCCGTTTCGATTGAATGTGAGAATGGATTCGGCCTTTCGCTCAAGTTGGCTTCCAAGGTGTCCGCGGGTCTTGAAGTTCTCGCTTGCCTGATTGGTGTGTAGGACGCCACAAATCAGCGTCTGATATTCCTCCGCCAGACCGTGCAGAAATCGCGTCAAAACGGTAGATTCCATGAGGCTGTTTGGATCATTTAGCAGGTCTGCAAACCCATCGATAACGACAAGCCGGATACCTCCAAAACGTCGATTTGCCCAGAAGAATAGCTCACTGATCCGCTCGCATAACTGACCCGGCTCAACCCCGATTTGCGTCCAGCTCAAAAGCCAGTCTGGTTGTTCTGATTGGGTTCCTGAACGGCGTGCAATGTCGTGGTTCAGGCCTTCCCAATGATGCAAACTTTGTTCACAGTCGACATGTATCACGGCATGCCCCTTGGGGTTTCCTGATGACCATCCAAGTGATTGATCGCCAAGGGTTGACGCCAGTATTCCGCCAACTGCGATCCGCGATTTACCGCATCCCGCTTGCCCTGAAACGACGAGTAAATTGCCCGCTGATCCAACCCCGATTCCGTTCAGGCTGAGAATGTTTTCGACGACATGTCGCGGTCGAGATAAATCAAATCTATACGGCATCAAATCGGCAACTAAACAACGTGCCTTTTCGAGACGCTTTTCATCCGCATCCGACAGCGGTTCGGGTTCGCGTTCGGGTTCTGGTTGCTGTGTGGAAACCGGTTTTGAGTTTTCCCATAAACTGCGGCTTTCCGCGTCTGAAATGCATTCGACGGGATCCGGGTTTGAATAGTCCGAATCCGATTTGACACGATCAAAGGTGTGAGTATCTTTCATTTAGATAGTTCCTTTTAGATAGTTCGGGGGCTCGGATTAATAATCCGAGCCTTCGTCGTTTTCGGTGTCCCAAACCATTTCCCGATATTCGAATAACAAATGCTCGCGCAAGGTCATCCCTCGGAGCCATGGAAACACCTTCGAGAGGTCGCCGTATTGCGCTTTTCGCACGATGTCGGCAGGCGTCCAGTGCTCGCGTCCGGTGGCATTGTATTCGATGACATCCTGAACCGGGTCGCGTTTGTTTATCTTGGCACGCCGAAAACACTCGTAAGCCTCGATCATGCGTCTGGCATAGGCACGGTCCGGGCACATTGGTTGACCTGGGATGAGCGTTCTCAATGGACACCTCCCTGCAGATCCTCGTTTGCTTTGAGGTAGGCCAGCAACCGCGGCAGGTCGACAAGCAGTTTTCCGCGTCGGGATCCGGGATTGCTCAACCGAAGAACACGAACAAGGCCTCCGCTGGTTTTCGGCAGATTCAGCAAGAAACCTCTACGGAGTCCGGTATGTGGGCATTTTCCGCTTTGGCTTGGTAAATCCGCAAACGGTGGTGTTCCGTTTGCGGAGAGTTCGGCTAAATGATGCTCGAACCGCTGGCTAATGGTGGTTTTAGGGATATCTATGCTTTTCATACATAGATAGCCGCCGAAAGCCTGTTTTATTCGGTCGAACTACTTTTTGCAATTCATCCGAATTTCCAAATCGGGATGATTGTCGAGTAATGCGCTCATTCGGTCCCGGTCCTCGAACAGCATTTTTGCGAGTCCCTTCACTGCTTTTCGGTCCGTTGCAAGATCGGCTTCATCGACCTTTTTATTCCACGGATGAAGATTTTGACGCTGGAGCACATGAACGGCGGTCTTGATTCGAGTAGACCCAGACCTCCAATTTTCTTCCCATATTCGATGGATAATCAGTGACCGAAGGATTGCACGCGGTTCCGGGTTCCGTCCGGGTGATCCCGGCCAAAACTTATCCTCCGGGATTTGTCGGATGCGCTTGTCAACGGCCTTCAAAAATGACTGTCGGGTGACGGCATGCGGAAGGCGCAATAGCATTGCGTGCTGGTGTTCAACGTCATTTGAAAACGCTCCCTTGACGGTTATGTCCTGACCCGCAATAAACTCGTTTAACGGCATCCAACGCCCTTGCGTGACCCGGTCGCACCAATCACGAATGACCCGCAATCGAAGGTATGGGTCTCCCGCGGGTTTGGCGTTCATATCAGCGATGGCGACGGAGTCGAGTAGCTCCCCAAGCTGGACAAATCCGCCTTGGACCTCCGACGGATCAAGCAACGGCGGTTTGCATGGCGAAGGGTTGAACCTCCGATTCTTGATCCAATCAGACTGTTGCCCGCTGGTGAGCAGTGACCACGGCTTAACGGTTGGAACAAAATCCAGCGGGTGTCTCCAGTGTGCGTACGCGTCCGGGAAGTTATGTGCATCCGTGCATAGATCAATCAGCGGGTCACGCTCCCACTTGAGGCTTCGGTTTGTAGGCGTCTCGTGATAAAAGAAACGTGGATATTTGCCCGCATCATGGCGACTTCTGGCGAGCTCATATTGGACGGCTTCGGCAAACTCCTCCGAATCCTGATCCATGCTTAGGATTGCGTCAAAAATGACCTCTGATGCAAACGGCCAAGGTCGATGCCAGTCCTTCGGGTTCAAAATCCCGTCAACAATTAGATTCGGTGCAGACAGATCCGGTTTCTCCTCATCCTCATCGGGTTCCGGTGGCTCATCGTCAAATGGATCATCCCAACTTTTGGAATCGTGAAGAAAGTCTTTGCCATTGCCTCGACCAATGCAGGGATCGCGGATGTCATCCGTTGCAACGGTCTGAAGTTCTCCATCGGTCAACGCCTGAAGCTCTCGTTCGGTCGATGCCCGTTGCCCGCCTTGGAGATTGTAGGCATCAAGAATGCGCTGAATGAGTTCACTTTGGCTTGGCGTGCTCATTGTGCCGCCTCCTTCCGGGCTTTCTCAAGGGCTTCGACACCACGGCGCATTTGCGATTGCCTGGCATGGCTGTAACGGTCCAACATTGCCTTGGACGTGTGTCCCGAGAATCCTGCCCGTGTTGCGTCTGAAACGTCAAGTGATTGGAGTTCGGTCATTGTTGCATGACGGGTGCTGTGAAAGCTTTTGGAATTGAGGTGACGTCCGGCCTTTGTGACTTCGGTCTGAAACTGAACTCCGGCCGGAATCATCACGGTATCTCTGAAAAGATCCGATAAGCGCCCTAACTTCGACGCAAGGTCTGGGAAAACGGGTCCGACTGAATCCCCGGCGTTGTCCATAAGCCAATCGTGAAGTTCGTCGGGAACTGGCAATGGAATAGTCTTTTTGCTCTTTTTTCCCTTTGTTGGCCGAACCCGAATGATCCGGTTTTGAAGGTCTACTTGATTCCACTGAAGAGAAGCGGCGTCAGATAGGCGCTGGCCTGAATAGAACGCGAACAGAATAAGTCCATGCCATTCCGTCCCCTTCGTGAAGTCCAACATTTGATTTACCTCTTCGAGCGTGAACGGCTCTTTTTCAACGGCAACAGTATCAAGCCTCACGCCAAGCGCCTTCCGGTCAAACGGGTTCCTTGCAATAATGCCCGCGCTCGCCAGTGGGGCAAACGGTCCACTCAGTAGCGTGATCAGATTTTTGATTGTCGAATCACTTTGCCCCGCATCCTTGAGAAACAAAGCAAACCGGGTGGCGTCCTTTTGTGTGAGCGTTCCGACGGGCTTTTTGATCCGTGCTCCAAGGAATTCCGTCAGATGATTTATGGCCCGTTTGTAGACCTTAAGGGTTGATTCTGTCTTTCCCGCCCTGCGTGAATCGCTGATCCAATCGGCAAGAAGGCGCTCAATCGTCAAGCGTGCATCCGGAAAAAGCTGCATAATCAAATCATCCGTTGCCCGGCGAGCTTGCCCCGCTGTTTCAAACCCTGCTTTGCCATTGGTCATCCGTTGCCACGCAAGGGCAATCTGCTTGGCTTCAGCTTGGCTTCCCGATGCGACTGGAACGCCAGTGCTTCGGCAATACTGTTTGCCGTCCGGGCCTCGCCATTTCGCATAAAAGCTCAGTCCTTTGGGGCGGGTGAAGATTGACGGTTCCGTGATTCCAAACGTCCTGCTCATGCAAGAATCATGTTACCAGAATGTAACCGCGTCAACTAAAATCAAAGAAATTATTAAGATCATCAATTCCGGTATTCCTTGATATTCAACACTTTTACAAGTGCAAAACCCGTATAAATAGGGCCAATATAGATTTACTGGAACCATATTCTCCGTAGCGGAAATCGTGAGATTTCCGTCTTCATCCCGTCCCCCGGCCTCATCTTCGGTTGCCCATACCCCTCTTTCCTTGGTAGCGGGACACGTGAGTGTTCCGACCCCCGATTTTGGGTTTCCCCATCGCATCAGCCTTCCGTTTCCCCTATGGTCCCGTATCCTATCTCGGTAGCGGAAAGTGTGAACTTTCCGACAGTAATTTCCAGATGAGGATCCCGGACTGGGATTCAAGATAGATTCTCAACCACGAAAGGGGCCGTTGCCCCGGAGTCGGCGGCTTCAGCCGTCGCTTTCTTGATTGGTTGAATACTGATCAGTGCCGAGGCTTCAGCCATTCGCCTACGCTCCTGACCAAGCCCGTCGCTTTCTTCAGAGTAGGGGGAGATGAGGTTAGCCACAAAAGATCACATAGAACTCACAGAACTCGAAGGGAAATGCCGAACTTCCAATTGCGTCCATCTGCGGATGATGGAACCCCCGGGAGAGCTTCTCATCAGTGTCTATCAGTGTGCATCAGTGGTTGAATACTGTTTTCCTCTTCTTTCGTGATTTTCGGGCATTTCGTGGTTAACCCTCTTAAAACCGTGTGCCGAGGCACGAGCCATTCGACTACGTTCATGACCAAGCCCATTGCATTCTTCAGAGTAGGGGAGCATCCTTGCTCGCCATATTCCTGGGACGTCGATTCGGAACTAAGGAAGCGAACAGGGATGTTCCCGCTACTATTGAAAGGGCCGCTGTGGGTAGGGATGAGCGTCCCCGCTCATCCGCAAGCGATTGAACGGCGGGTGGGGTATGGTTGTGGAGGATGGCTGAAGCCACCCCCTCCGGAAGATTAGAATTCTTAGTCTGTTGTTTTGCGGGAGCAAAACGTATGTGGCCCGAAGTGCTTATAGCGAGCTTTGCGAGCGATGTTAAAAATCATCCTGCTTATCTTGTTTATCCTGTCTGTTCCTCTTTCATGGACAGGATCCACAGGATTGAGGAAGATTTGTCTCCCGCCCGTTTGATCCAGCAACCCGGATCCGCCCGCAAGACCCCAAAACCCCAAAGGAAGATTGTCAGGTTCCTCGATTCGTAGCGGAAATCGTGAGATTTCCGTCTCCCGTCTTGGCGACAAAGCCGCGATTGTCATTCAGGTCGAAAGACCGGGTGTTATCTCATAAAGGCCGGCTGTCTATCGCATTTGCTTGCCTCGGTCACCGGTCCGGTGCACACTGTCACCAATTCCTACGAATCCGGACGCGATGCGATGACCTCCAAAACCAACGCCGCTGCTTCAGGCACAGTTTCGCGCTTCGGCGCGAAGTATGACGCCCTTGGCCGCCGCATCGAAACCTCCCGCAGTGGTTCCGCCTTCGCACAAAACTTCGTCAGTGATTATCAATACGATTTGCTGGGACAGTTGACCAAGGATGAACGTTTCGCAGGGGAAACTCCGGGTGATCCGGCTGCGAAGTTGGAAGCTCAGAGCTTCGGGTTCTTGTACGATGGAATAGGCAACAGGCTGACGGCTCAGAAGGGCAACGACACCACCGCCTACACTCCTAACGCCCTCAACCAATACACCGATATCGACGGCATCGAGCCGGTCTATGACGCCGATGGAAACCTCTTCTCCGATGGAAAAAACCGCTTTCATTGGGATGCGGAGAACCGCCTGACTCTGGTCGAGCCGCTGGTCCCAACCGAAGGCAGCCAGCGCCTGGAGTTTAAATACGACTACATCGGCAGGCGCGTCAGCAAACAGGTCTGGACCCATACTGGTGGCTCATGGACCGACGAAAGCACCACCGCCTTCGTCTACGACGGCTGGAACCTCATCGAGGAAGTTGCCACTTCCTCCCAAACCGCCTCCATCAACCACTACACCTGGGGCCTTGACCTCTCAGGGAGTCTCCAGGGCGCAGGCGGCGTAGGCGGTTTGCTATCTGTGGTGTGCGCATCCTTTAGCGAAAGCGGGTTGATCGGCGATTGGCTATTGCCTATTGGCTATGTATCAGGGCCCGCACCCTCCACCTTCTACTACACCTTCGACCTCAACGGCAACGTCTCCGAACTCCTCGACTCCACAGGCTCCATCGCCGCCCACTACGAATACGGCCCGTTTGGTGAAATGTTACGTGAAACGTATCCTTCCTCTGCCTTGAGCGAAGTCGAAAGGTCACTTCTCACTTTTAACTTCAGCACCAAGTATTACGACGCAGAGTTGAAAACCTTGTATTACGGCTACCGCTACTACGATCCCACCAACGGCCGTTGGCTCAACCGCGACCCCATCGCAGAACAGGGCGGCCTAAACCTCTACGGCTTCGTCGGCAATGATGCGGTGAATCGCTGGGATTTGTGGGGGATGAAAGGCCGTGGGAGAGACGACGAAGAATTCCTATGGAGAGGTACGGGGCATCATCCTGTGCCTGTATCTGAGGCTGTTGGTTGGCCTAAAGCATCAAAAAAAGTTTTTGATGAAGCGGCGTTTTCAGCAGTAGATCATCGTTGGGAAGTAGCACATGTAAGATACAATGCTGAAGTGTCAGCAGAAATGGCAGAGTTCTTTGCTGAGAATAATTATGATTTGGTCAAAATTAGCAATCTTCCGGAGCATGAACAGAGAAGAATTGCTAAGGAATTCGTTGATCGTGTTGACCTGAATTCTTCAAATCAGTTTATTAGAGAGTATAATGACGTTACTCAAAAAGGGCGTGCCGAGGTCGAAAGATGGTATAAATCTTGTGGGCATAAGATTGTTTTGAAGTCCACAGGTGATATTGCTAAGAATTATAGAAAAGCGAAAGTTATTACTGGAATGGCAAAAGTGGGTAAGGGTGTTTTTAATGTAGTTGGGAAAAGAATAGCTATTGTTTCTACTGTTATCATTATTTCATCTGGTATTGCAAATGGGAAAAGTATTAGTGATATAGGATCAGAAATATATGCTTCCATTTCAAATGCAGATTTTGCGCTTGATATGATCACTGGTAGCGGATTATATCGATCTGGAGAAATGGTGATACTAGAATGGCATGATGAGCTAGGTATGGGCGCTACTTATGAATCTTTTGTCGATGGGTTTGATGATTCAATGGATTTGTAGTATTGTTTATGAGAACAAACGAAGAAATTACTAGGTTTATATTGGAAAAGATTCATCTCGAACCTCGTTCTAGATTGGAAGCTGAAAGTCATTATGTTGCCGATAATGAGTGTCCTGGATTAGTATTTGTAAGGCGAGGTTTTAGGCTTTCATTTAGAGAACCAATTATTAGTTTTGATTCCAAAGAACGCGGGAGTATACTTGCCAGTATAGGTCGAGCTGGTTCGAGATTAGAGAAAAAAATATCGGAACGATTTTTGAATTTTATAGGTGAAGATTTTCTTATTTCTTCACTTGATTATTCGACGTCTGATGTTGAAATTAGGTATTCTCCAAGGATTCAATTTGTTTCAACTGTTAGTCCGTTTATTCCGGGTCTAAATGTCTTAACTTACCGTTTTTTTGACGTTAATGATTTGCTGTCAAATCCTCTTATAGAATGGAATTACAATTGCGTGTGTATCGTTAACGGGGACTGAGATAAGAAAAAGATGACATGGGGTGAGTTGTTACCACTTTAATTGACATCGTACTTTTGGCCGATTTGGGATCGTAGGGATTTGGGATGGATTCCAGGATTGGGATCGTACTTTGCGCTCTGGGAGGTCGTAGGTCATCGCCGAAGGCTATAGCGCACAGAGAAACGCGAAAGGGGTCAGTCCACGCATTCTAACAAAATTGGCTTGCATGGAGAAACCGAATGGGTTGATTTGGTAGGGAACTGCGAGGGGGCTGTCCGATGACTCATGATTCCGGAAAACCTTTCCGGATTCGAGGCTTGTCGGGTGGGGAAGGTCGTGTTTGAATCGAGGCAATTCCTGCCTCTTTGATGTATCCCCGCCAGTCCAGCTTGCCTCGTCCACTATCCCCGTTTCTGCCATCCACCCCACGCATGGAAACCGAAGGGCCTGCTCCGAGTGACGGCGAAGTCGGTGAGCACCCGGATCGGTTACCATCGGAAAACCGCATCGGGCGACGAACCGACATGGAAAAAACCAAAAATGTTAGAAAGCGTGGACTGACCCCTTTCCCCCTATGCCA
>JAQVLM010000442.1 GCA_028704125.1 Opitutales bacterium | reverse complement strand
CCCGGCGCATCCGCTCAATGCGATTATTCCAGTTCCAAGAATCCTTCCCCGGGTATTGGCCATACCCGAGAGCGATGGAGAGTGCACAACCCTTGTTCTCATCAGTTCGTTGGTCAAACGCTACGCCGGCCGGCTCTTCCCGGGACTCAAAGTCGCGGCTGCCCACGCATTTCGCATCACCCGCAATTCCGACCTGTACGTGGATGAGGAGGAATCCCAGAACCTTCTTAAAACCATCGAAAATGAGCTCCATAAAATCAAGCGGGGAGACGCTGTGCGCCTGGAGATCGAGAAAAGCGTTAGCGAGGACAACCTGCGCAAGCTGATGGACGCCAATCATCTGGACAGCGAAAACCTATACCTCATCGACGGGCCGATCAACATGATGAGGATCACCTCGATTTGCGACATCATCCAGAGGCCCGACCTCAAATTCGCACCATTCGTCCCCTACACCCCTCCAGCTCTTACGCCCCCCACCGATTACTTTGCCGCGATTCGCAAAGAGGACCAACTCCTGCACCATCCCTTCGAAAGTTTTGAACCGTTTGTCGATTTCCTCAACCGGGCATCGGTCGACCCGAAAGTTTTTGCGATCAAGCAAACCCTTTACCGCACAAGCGGCGACTCACCGATCGTCGATGCACTCATCAAGGCATCCAT
The DNA here is from genome assembly GCA_028704125.1 of Opitutales bacterium. Lineage (GTDB taxonomy): Bacteria > Verrucomicrobiota > Verrucomicrobiia > Opitutales > JAFGAQ01 > JAFGAQ01. Next base: position 2,520 of record JAQVLM010000442.1, on the reverse strand, counting down.
GAACGGAAAACAGGTCGCGGCACTCATCGAGATCATGGCCCGTTTCGATGAGGAAAACAATATCCAGTGGGCCAAACGTCTGGAGGAGGCCGGAGTTCACGTGGTCTATGGACTCGTTGGCCTCAAAACCCATTGCAAGTGCTGTCTGGTGGTGCGCAAGGAAAACGATGGCATGAAGCGCTATGCCCACATCGGAACCGGAAACTACAATCCGAAAACCGCGCGTCTCTACACCGACCTGAGCTACTTCACCGCAAATGACGCGATCACGGCGGATGTCGCCTTGTTGTTCAACACCCTCACCGGATTCTCCCGCGCGCCCAAGTTCGAACACCTCCTCATCGCGCCCTTCAACCTTCATTCAACCCTTTGCGCTTATATCCGCAAGGAAACCGAGAACGCGCTCGCTGGTCGACCCGCCCGCATCATTGTGAAGGCCAACAGCCTCATCGACCGCGAGACCATCGACCTGCTCTACGCCGCATCCCACGCAGGGGTCCAGATTGACCTTATCATCCGGGGCATCTGCGGGATTGTTCCAGGTCTGAAAACCCTCAGCCAGAACATCCGGGTGCGCAGCATTCTCGGGCGCTACCTCGAACACCATCGCATCTTCTACTTCGAGAATGCGGGAGACAAGCCCCGGATCCTGATGGGCAGTTCCGACTGGATGCCACGCAATTTCTACCGGCGTATCGAGGCCGTGGTTCCCATCTACCATGAGCCCATCCGCAACCGGATCATGGACATCCTCAACACATACCTCGGGGATAACGTCAACGCCCGGCTCCTCCGATCCAACGGTGCCTATGCCCCCGTCACCGGAAAGGACAAAGCCCCCGACCTCAGCGCTCAGGATTACTTCATGCAGGAGGCCACCGAGAAGCGAAAACTCAGCGACAGCAAGAAAAGCCCGGCCCCCACAATCAAGCCGCATCCGAACGGGGGCGCTACCCGAAAGTAACCCGCCTATGCAACCCATCAGCAAGTCTCAGAACATCCTTGTCACCAAAAAGAAGCCCAGCTTCCCGGTGAGTCCGGTTCTTCGGGACTACCTGAAGGAGTACAACCGCGAACGCAAACTGCCCATCTCCTACCGGCAACTGATGCGTTTCAAAAACTCGGTTCCCCTCTACAATAAGGATGGACAGGACACCTTGTGGGAAACCGTCGGCTACGATGCGCACGAAGTCGCGGATATCAACAACGGGCTCCGCGAAATCTATGCGATACTGAGGGCCGACGGAAACATGGAGCTTATTCATCACCTCTACGTCGACCGCATCGACTACTGCACCTTCGGTAATTCCAACCCCTTCCGCATCCGCATCGTCAACGCTCAAAACGACAACTACGACTACTACTACGTCAAAAGCGCGGACGCATCCCGCATCTATGGGCTGGAACTGGAGCATTTGCTCTCCCCCAACCGCATGCATTACCTCACCCACGAAAACACCCTCATCGAGGAACATGTGGTGGGAATACCCGGCGACGTCTTCATTGCCCAATGGCTCACACGCTCCGAAATCAATCCCGTTCGCATGGGCAAAGAGCTCATCAAATTCAACGAGCGCTGCTTTATCCGGCTCCTCGGCGACATGCGCTCCTACAACTTCGTGGTCGACATCACCCCCGACATCGAGGACTTCCAAATCCGCATCCGCAGCATGGATTTTGATCAGCAATCCTACAGCGGACGGAAAAACTTCTACCTGCCCCAGTTCTTCAAAGAAAACCGGGATCTGGCACTCTATTGTCTCAAGCATCTCGATCCCGATTCCATCGTGCAGTATCAACGGGAAGAGCATGCACTCATGGTCCGGAGGATTCAGGCCATTCAGGATCGCCTCGACACCCTGCTCGACACCATGGAGAGCGACACCATCTCCGAACACCGCAAAGTGGTGGAACTGCGCGAGGCCCTCGCCGAACACCATGAAGCTCCCGAGTTCCTCAAGTGTGACCGCATGGGCTCGATCGTCCGCACCAGCCTTCACCTGCTCACCCAGCGCACCCCAAAACCCGCCGACTACGACTCAGACCCCTCTTTCATGCTCTAGGGGTTGATTTTCGCCACAAACACACTACCCCCCGCTCAAGCCGAAGAAGGTAGAACGCACAATTGAGCACGCAAGAATCGTTCACGTGCACAGGCCTGCAACCGTTCAAGAATGCACATAGATCGTCAAATACGCTCAGTCGGGCATAATCGAAAGCAGCTTCATGTTATACATTGCACCTTTACGGTTTCCGGCTAAATTTCCCTCATGCTACTCCATTGGAATGATTCCTACCAAACCGGACACCCTGCCATCGACAAACAGCACCGCAGCATCATCGACGCGATGAATCGCATCCACGCCGCCGTTGAAGCAGGAAAAATCATCGATGAGATGCCCGCTATACTTGAATTCCTTGATAAATACGTCCACCAGCATTTCCATTTCGAGGAAACTGCGCGGAACGGTACCAATGCCCAAACGCGCTTCGAAACAGGGAAGCCCATCGCGAATTCGA